>CANFED010000138.1 GCA_947445995.1 Oxalobacteraceae bacterium
ACGTCGCGCACGAACGAGCGATCGATCTTCAGCTGGTCGAGCGGCAAGCGCTTCAGGTACGACAGCGATGAATAGCCGGTGCCAAAATCATCGAGCGAAAAACTGATGCCGTGTGTTTGCAGCGCGGTCATTTTGAGGATGATGTCTTCGACGTCCATGAGCAGCAGGCTCTCGGTGATTTCCAGTTTCAGCAACTGCGGATTGGCCCCGGTCAGTGCGATGACTGCCAGCACCTGCGCCACAAAATCGGGGCGCTGGAACTGGCAGGCACTGACATTGACGGCGATGGTCAATGTCGCCATCGCCGGCTGGCTGGCCCACGCGACCAGCTGGCGGCAGGCGGTGTCGAGCACCCATTGTCCGAGCGGCAGGATCAGGCCGGTTTCTTCTGCCAGGGCAATGAACTCGACCGGCGGTACCAGGCCGCGACGGGGATGCTGCCAGCGCACCAGCACCTCGGCACCGATGAAGCGGCGGGCACTGTCGACCTGAACCTGGTAGTACAGCACGAATTCCTGCTGCAGCAAACCCTGGCGCAGTTCCGCCTCCAGTCGGGAGTGTGCCGTCACCAGTTCCTGGATTTTCGGATCGAAGAAGCGCAGCGTGTTGCGCCCGGCCGCCTTGGCCTGGTACATGGCCAGATCGGCGCGTTTCAGCAGTTCGGCGGCATCGCCCGTATGTTCGCCAAACAGCGTCATGCCGATGCTCGGTGTGCTGTGATGGATCTGCCCGCCCAGGTCATAAGGCTGGTTGAGTGTGGCCAGGATTTTTTCGCCGATCGCTTCGGTCTGCAGCGCCGCCGAGGTGGATTGCTCGCTGAGCTGTTCCAGCAGCACGATGAATTCATCGCCGCCGATGCGGGCCACGGTATCGCTGTCGCGCACGCAGCCCAGCAGTCGCCGCGCGACTTGCTGCAGTAGCAGGTCGCCCTTTTCATGGCCCAGGGTGTCGTTGAGCAGTTTGAAATTGTCGAGGTCGACGAACATCAGCGCACCACCCTGAGCGCTGCGCAAGCTGGTTGCCAGCGCACCTCGCAGCCTGTCCATCAGCAGGCGCCGGTTCGGCAATTCGGTCAGCGGATCAAAAAAAGCCAGATGACTGATTTCTTCTTCGGCGGCCTTGCGCAGGGTGATGTCGCTGTGCGAACTGACATAGTGGGTGATGTCGCCGTGGTTGTCGCGCACGCCGGTGATGCTCATCCAGGCCGGATAGAGTTCGCCATTCTTGCGCCGGTTCCAGAGCTCGCCGCGCCACGCACCATCTTGCAGGATGCTGTCCTGCATCGCCGCGAAAAATGCCGGGTCATGCCGTCCGGACTTCAGAATGGATGGCATTTTTCCGACGATGTCGGTCGGGCTGTAGCCGGTGATGTCGGTGAAGGCCGAGTTGACCCGCACAATGACGGAATGGGCATCGGTAATCATCATCGCTTCGTGCGACTCGAATGCCGTCGCGGCGATGCGCCGGGCTTCATCGGCCCGCTTGCGGTCGGTGATGTCATGCAGGACCAGATGCAGCAAACGATGCGGCGTCACGGCAACGACCGCGTCATCGAAGGCCGTCGAGGCCGATGCCACGACATCAATGACGGTGCCGTCGTGACAGCGTAATTGCAGTTCGACATACGGCAGGTCATCGCCTCCCAGAAATCGCGTGAAGGTCCTGCGCGCCAGTTCAGTACTGGCCGGATCACACAGCATCAGCGCACGTTGCCCGACGATGTCCTGCCGCGCATAGCCGGTGACGTCCAGCAGTCTCTGGTTGCAATCGATGATGTTGCCGATCAGGGCATCGGCCGTCACGAACATGTCGGGCGACTGGTCATACAGGTCGCGGTATTTGTTCTTGGCGCGGGCACGTTCGAGTTGCCGACGATGGAACAGGATGCTGGCCACCGTCACGAGCACCGCCAGCGCCGTGAGTAGGGTGCCGAGGTAGTCGCTCAAGCGCGGTTCGCGGACTTCATACACGCCGAACCACTTCAGATACAACGCATCGTAGATGCCATTGGCTTTGGTCACTGCCAGCGCTTCATTGAGCCGGCCCAGCAATTCGGCCTCGCCCTTGTGGACCGCGAACGCAAAGCGCTGCGAAAAACCGGCCGGGAATTTCAATGCCTCGATATTGGTCAGCCGGTTGGTCCGCAGCGTTTGCATGCCGGTGAGTTTGCTTAACAGCATGGCATCGTGCTGACCCGACGCCAGCAGTTGCAAGCCGGCGGCAGCGGTGTTGACCAGCACCAGCTGTTTTTCCCAGCCGCGCGTCACTGCATAATCGTGGGCCAGATCGCCGTTGACGACGATGAGGGACTTGCCGGCGAGGTCGTCCACGCTGGCAATTTCCGTGGTGTTCTTGCGCACGAAGACCGCGCCATTGACGATGACATGCGGCACCGTGAAATCAGCAAAGCGGCGGCGTTGCTCAGAGATGGCCAGGTTAATCAATACATTGGCTTTGCCCGCGTGAAAGTCGTGCAGGACTTCATGGAAGGGGCGGACATGCATCGTGTAAGCCAAACCGGCTTCTTCGGCTACCGCCTTCCACAGGTCGACCGTGAAGCCGCCTGCCGTGTCGTCGGTCATGCCGGTAGAAAAAGGCGGGTAGTCCTGCTCGCTATCGACGACCAGCGCAGCGCCGGTGAGCGGCACCGCGTTCACGGCGGTGCCCGGCAGGACCAGTAAAAGCAGCAGCAAGGCTGACCTTGCCTGCGTAAGACAGGCACGCCACGTTATGGACCGCAGGGAGTGGCAATAGGTCTGTGGATGTCGCATTTGTTCGTTTGCCTGGTGGTCCTGACTGCCCCTAGATGACGTGGTGCCCTGGGGAAATGCGAATTTCAAGGTAACAGAAAATTACTGGCCAATATTTTTTTATTCGGCGGGTAGTCTCGTCTTGGGTTGATGGGTTTTGGGTCGGCAGTCGTGAGCGCGGCAGTTGGTGCAATGCCCTTCGGTTTTTGTATCTTACATTTGGTGTGCGCCGAAGATATTCGGCGCAGGGTGCAATAACCGAAGGGCATTGCACCGCTTCGGCTCGACCCAACCACGGCAGTACCGATCCGCAGCGTCGCAGCACTCACAACCCTCCTCACGTCGCTGATCCTGCTTTCACCATAGCCGCGTCCGCGTCATCCTCCATCCTGACGGTGGCGCGGTTAGCTCCGTCAGTTTGCGTTACATGAACGTCGGCATCACCCAGTCGATCACCGTAGACCGTACTGAATCCGTTCTGCGACGTCCAGTTTCAGTTGAACCTTAAAATTTTTGGAACCGTCTGCATTTACGCGCTACTTAATAAGCCTGTCGAGTCAGTTTTAGGGAGTCAACACTCCCTGCATTGGCGGAAACCAGAAGTCTTAAAACCTGTTTTCGATCCTTACTGAATTCCCTTTGAAAAGTTATTTATAAAATTATGTGCTCCGCACAAGAAAAAAATTAAAAATAGGATATTTATGATGAAGTCATATTCTGCCTTTGAAAAATCTATTGTCACTACTTTGCCAAAATTTGTGCAGACAGATGATATGTCTCAGTCAAATATAAGCTCAATTTTTGATGCTGGTACAAATTTTATTTCAAAAAATAATAATACTAAATTAAAAAATAAAATGGGATTTTCAGATCAGGTGTCGGGATCACTCAGTGAAAAACAACTAAAGTATTTTTTAAAAACAAAATTTGAAAATCTTTGCCATAATGATAATCTTGCACTTTTGGAAGAAACAAAAAAAGCGAAGGAAATTAACGAGATACAACTACGACGGCTTGGACTTAATTACAAGAATGAAAAAAATAATTTAAAAGCTAAGCGAATAAAGAGGGCTGAACTGGAAAGGCTATTCGATAAACAGGAAATTATTACCAATCTTAGTTGCGAAAAGGAAGTTTTAGCAAGAGCCAGGCTATTCTTTATCAGAAAATTGAATGACTCCACGCAGATTCGATTGGATGATCTTAAAGCAGTAAATAAAGATGTTGCAATAGCTGAAAATAAGTTTTTATCTATTAATAAATATATTAATAAAAAAAAGCTGTTAGTAAATAAAAACCGTAGTGACATGGTTGCACTGAAAAAAATTACCACATCAAATGCAGCATATTTGTACTCCCGCATGTTGCATATTAAAAAGGACCATAAAAGAATAATCAACCAAAATGAAGTTGATGACAATCTGAGCATTAAAAATGGAAAGTATCTATTGATTCCACTCTTAAAGGCAGGGCAATTTCGCAGTTTTGGTACGCAATTGGCCTATCAGATACGAAGAATGATGAAGGGCACCAGCAAATCCGCTTCGCCCAAGACAGATACGCAAGCGCGTCCCGTTCATGTGACTCAACGGTTTGAAGTATAGATTTTGAGGATGACACCCTCTTTCGAGGGTAGGACAATTTCGGAGTCATGACATGCAACTGGCCCACCAGATACGACGAATAATCAGGCTGGGCGGGGAAGTGCAGATAAACATGCCCAAAGCAGAAACGCGAGCGAATCAATGGGCTCTTTATGCAAGGGTTACTATTTAGACGAGTGTGATGATTTGCAGTACGTAAGTGCCGCCGGGCAGCAATGCGTAGAAGATGGCTTGAGACCAGTACAGCAAAATTTTGCCCAGGTCATCTTGCCCGAGCTAGCACGGAAGGAAAGATTGTTTCGACTCGCACGGCCCGCTGCGGCATGTGTCAAGCGAGACCTCTAATGTCTTGCCGAGCCAAACCATACCGCATGGTTCGAATCTGTTGATTCTCTTCCGGGGTGAGACTGAGGCGGTCCTATTGCCGATCACTACGTTGCAAGGAGAGGCACGACAGCCGGACACAGCGCATCGTTTATCGCTGACACATTGTCTTGTCACGGTAGCGAATCGACATTGTTCATTTATCCGGTGTTGCGCCTGGTATTCGAACCCGCCTGAAACCGCCCTGCAACCTGCCGACCTCAGGTGGCTTGGCAGGGGGTTAGTTATTAACTTTGTCGGATAGCTGGTATTCGCGGGTTAGGCGGGACGCTTTTGCGGGCAGCGTCCAAGATCGAAGTTACTGGGCCTTGAATACCGAGAGCTCGTGAATGGACCACCAGTAATATGGATCGCTGCCTGTTTGTTCGATGCGGATGTAGCGTGCATCGCGGGTTGCGAACGAGATGGTCGTTGTAGCGCTGTTGCCTGCACCGCTGGCCACGGGGCTACCCCACTTCACGCCGTCGCCGGAGACAAACACGTTGTAGCCGCGCGGGTAATCATTGGGATTAGCTTCGGATGCCAGCACGATCTTGTTGAAGCGCTGAGACTTGAGCATGTCGATCTGGAAGAACTGCCCAGGTTGTTGGGCTGTTTGCGTGGCCCAGCGTGTGCTGCTGTTGTTATCAACCGCAGCGCGGGTATTGATCGGGTCGGCAGACGCGAAGAGGGCCCAGCCCGTCGGGTCGAGAACGCTTGCTGACACCGGGCCGCTTAATCGCAGCTTCACGTCGGCAATACTCCACCAGTTGCTGTTGTTGGAGCCGTTTTGGTTTATGCGCACAAACCGGGCGGATTGCGGCTGGAACACGATGTCGGTAATGGTGCGATTACCTTGACCCTGGACGATTGGGCCGCGCCAGGTTTGACCGTCGTTGGATACCATCACGCTATAGCTGCGCGGATAGTCGTTGGGGTGCTCGCCAGCGTTCAACTCGATGCCGTCGAAGTTATTGATTTTGCCGGTGTCGATCTGGAAGTACTGGCCCGGTTGCTGCACAGACTCTGTGGCCCAGCGCGTCGATATCGTGTCATCAAAAGCCAGGGGGGTGGACGCCGCACCGGATGACGCTGTGGCTTTCCATCCGTCGCGTGGCAAGACGTAATCGGCGGTTGGAACCGTCACTGGTTCGCTGAATACCTCACAGACTTTACGCGTGCCCTTCGCAGGGTCCGAGCCAAAAAAAACGTTAGAGCAAGTCGCCGGCCCAGTCAACGTTCTCTCAATCCATGACGTATTGATGCCATAGCGAACCCGCCGTGTCCCGATGATCGTGAACGAAGGGCTATCCCACTCGACAGCCACTTGCGACCATGAGCCCGTTGAAGTTGGTGTTGGTGTTGGTGTTGGTGTTGGTGTTGGTGTTGGCGTTGGCGTTGGCGTTGGCGTTGGCGTTGGTGTTGGCGTTGGTGTTGGCGTTGGCGTTGGTGTTGGTGTTGGCGTTGGTGTTGGCGTTGGTGTCGGTGTTGGTGTCGGTGTACCGCCGCCGTAGACACTGGCCAAATCCCACTTCGGTCCCTTTATGTTGCAACCGGCGGTGCCAATGTCGATACGACCTGGGCAAGCGGCCTCGTCGGGCGCATCGTTGGCGGGACCATTGCCACACTGGATATCGTTGTATGGTATCCGGTTTGCTGTCGCACCCGTGCCCAACACACGCGTGATAGCCGCGCACACCTCGACGATATTCTTGCGACCCTGCGGGGTGTCAACTGTCTTGGTATCCACGCCGTGATCGAAATTGGAGTCGCAATAGCACTTCCCGCCAACGGAATAACTGTCTTTCCAGCCCGAGTTCGGGATGTATGTCTGCCCGCGCACCGGGAGCATGTGGCTGGTCATTGTTAGCGCTGTTAAGCAATAAAATAATTTTTTCATGAGGAAATCACTCCTTGTATTGGGAGGGGAGGGCAATCAGGATTGACTGCAAACGTATACACAAAAAAGCACTTTTGCTGGCTGTATCGTTGATCCGAAAATTTGTGTATTTCCTTAAGGTAATCGTTGTTCAGGTTGGCGTGGTTGTAAATTGCCATGGCGCAGCAGAACAAATTTGGATCCGCATCTCGTGTGCGTATAAGTGTTGTGCGCTAGCTTCACCAAGCTCGGCCATGATGTGCAATACATGGGCTTGGCGGTGATGTCCGCTTGGCCATTACATGGCTACGATGCGAGGATTTTTTTGGGGAGAGGCTTTCACAGGGCCTCTTTGGCGTACTTGAAACGCGACAGATCTGGCCGTGACCGGATATTTTCGGTCGGCACCATGCTTGCCATTTTCAGCGTAGAGGAAGGATGAGTTGCCATCGACATCGACGGCATGTCACCGGAATCCGGAATCCGGTATCAGGTGACCATCGCGCGCTCGCCATCGAGGTTGTATTCCTGCTGGTCGAGAATCTGCACCAGCGTCTCCACCGCGTCCCAGACATCGACAAAACGCGTGTACAGCGGCGTGAAACCAAAACGCAGGATGTGCGGTTCGCGGTAGTCGCCGATCACGCCGCGTGCGATCAGCGCCTGCATCACCGGATAGCCGTGCGGATGGGTGAAGCTGACATGGCTGCCGCGTTGCGCATGCGGGCGCGGCGTGACCAGCTGCAGCGGATGCGCGACGCAGCGCTGTTCGACCAGCGTGATGAACAGGTCGGTCAGCGCCAGCGACTTGGTGCGCAGTGCGGCCATTGAGGTGAGACCGAACAGCGCCAATCCGCATTCGACCAGCGCCAGCGACACCATCGGCTGGGTGCCACACAGCGCACGGCGGATACCGGTCGCGGGGACGAAGGCGGGGTTCATCGCGAAGGGCGCGGCATGACCCCACCAGCCCGATAGCGGGTGATCAAAACTGGCCTGATGACGCGGTGCGACCCAGATGAAGGCCGGTGCGCCGGGTCCGCCATTGAGGTATTTGTAGGTGCAGCCGACCGCGTAATCGGCATCGTCGCCTTCCAGGTCGATCGGCAAGGCACCTGCCGAATGGGCCAGGTCCCAGACGGTCAGTGCACCGTGGGCATGGGCCAGCTGGTTGAGCGCCGCCATGTCGAGCAGACGGCCGCTGCGGTAGTTCACATGGGTCAGCATGACGATGGCGGTGTCGCTATCGATGGCACTGGCGAGTTCGTCGGGCGAGTCCACCAGCCGTAACTGGTAGCCGCGAGCTAGCCAGCGCGCCAGGCCGTCGGCCATGTACAGGTCGGTCGGAAAATTGCTGCGCTCGCTGACGATGATGCGCCGTGCGGCGCTGGCCGGCGCGCTGGCCTGTCGTTGCAGTGCGCCGGCCAGCGCCTTGAACAGGTTCAGCGAGGTCGTGTCGGTGACGACGATGTCGCCAGTGGCAGCACCGATCAGCGGTGCCAGCAGGTCGCCAAGACGCGAGGGCAGGTCAAACCAGCCAGCCTGATTCCAGCTGCGGATCAGGTCGTGTCCCCATTCGTGTTCGATCACTTGCTGCGCGCGCGCCAGTGCAGCTTTCGGGCGTGCACCCAGCGAATTGCCATCGAGGTAGATCACGCCATCGGGCAGGGCGAACTGGTCGCGCAACGTGGCCAGTACATCGTGCTGGTCAAGGGTGAGGGCGTCAGTGCGTTGCATCATGGGGGCGTCAATTTTCGGAGGATGGCACGAACCGGGCTGGCATCGAGGCCGTACAGATTGAAGGGGAGGGCAATCCATTCGTCTTTCTCATCGGGCGAGTCGTACTGGCCGATCGTCACGGCGCACTGCGGAAGGTATTGCGGCCGGCTGCCTTGGCCGCGTACAAGGCTTCGTCGGCGCGCCGCAACAGCGCACTGCCATCGCTGTCATCGATCTTGCCGACCGCGATGCCGATGCTGGTGCTGACCTGGCGCGGCACGCCAAGCACGTCGAAATCAGTGCTCATGGCGTTGATGATCTTGGCCGCGACCTTGGTGCTTTCTGCGGGCAGTTGCAGGCCTTCGAGGATGATCACGAATTCATCGCCTGCCAGGCGCGAGACGGTATCGGTCTGGCGTACCGAGTGCAGCAGGCGGCGCGCGAATTCGCACAGCACTTCGTCGCCGCTGTGATGGCCGAGCGTGTCGTTGATGGCTTTGAAGTGGTCGATGTCGAGGAACATCAGCGCCATTGCATGGCCGCTGCGCCGGCTGCGGGCCATTGCTTCGGCGAGTTTTTCATCGAACTGGTTGCGGTTCGGCAGGCCGGTCAGCGTGTCGTGGCGGGCCAGTACGCGCAACTGGTTTTCGACCAGCTTGAGCGTGGTGATGTCGTTGATCATGCCGCACACGCCGGACAGCTGGTGCTGCTCGTCGAATTGCGGCAGGTAAGCGGCCTGGTAATAGCGCTGGCTGCCATTCTGGCGTGCCTCGAATTCGAAGCGCGCGACCTTGCCTTCGCGGGCCTGATCGTAATACTGCTTGTGCCGCGTGTACTCGTCGGCTGTCAACAGGTCGGCGACGCGCTGGCCGGTGATTTGTGCCAGTGGCCGGCCAAACCATTGTTCGTGCGGCAGGTTGTTGAACTGGTAGCGTTCGTCGTGATCGATATAGCTGACCAGCGCCGGCAAACTGTCGGTGACATGGCGCAGCAGGGTTTCGCTGGCGCGCTGGTGCAGTTCGGCCAGTTTGCGTTCGGTGATGTCGAGCACCATCGAATAGAAGCCGATGACCGCGCCGCTGGCATCGACATCAGGCAGGTAGTCATGCAGGAAGTAACGGCCGCCAACACGGTCAGAATGTTGCTCGAAGCTGACTCGTTCGCCATCCAGGACCTGGTCGATATAGCCGGCGATGGCACCGTAGCCGGCTTCGCCAGTGACTTCGCGCACGGTCAGGCCGAGGACTTTTTCCGGGGCCAGATTGAGGATGGTTTCATAGTAGGCGTTACAGAAGCGGTAATGCTGCTCGTCATCAATGTAAGCGATCAGCGCCGGCATGTTGTCGGTGATCATGCGCAAGCGCATTTCGCTGCGGGCGAACGTGTGTTGCGCGCGTTTGAGTTCGGTGATGTCTTCGGCCAGTGCAATGAAGCCGGTGACGCTGCCATCGGCTGTCCATTCCGGCATGTAGCTGACACGTTCCCAGCGCACCGTGCCGGTATGCGTGATGAGTCGCTCAAAGGTGGCCGCTTTGCCGCCCAGGACGTCTCGC
>CANFED010000139.1 GCA_947445995.1 Oxalobacteraceae bacterium
CGACGTTCGCGTGCAATGGGTGCGAAAGGAAAACGGGGAAGCAGGGTACGGTTGTCAGGTCGGTTATGCATGGCAATGGCGGATCACGGTGTTGGTCGGTGCAGGCCGAAAACGGCTGCAAGGGAAGTCCGACTGTCAGTGGCGCTTCCAGGCATGCAGTTCCCTGCAGCCTGCCAGAGTTTTGACTGTCCTTGCGACTGGTCAGAAACATCCGAAATACGTCAGCGCCCTCGCCTTGCCCCAAAACACCTTCCACGAAAAAAAGTGTCACTGATAACCGCGACCAACACTGTTGTGATCTCGCCTGCTTGAAGCGGATCAGCCTGCGATCAGCCCTTTTTCCCGCCAGCCGCCAGCATCAGCCCGCCCGCCACGATCGCCGCAATACCGGCCCACATCGGAACATTGACGTCTTTTTTTTCTTTGACGTTCAATTCAAGAGGACCAATTTTTACCGCCTGGGTTTCCTTGGTGTAGCTGAAGCCACCATAGGCGAGACCCAGTACACCGGCGATGATCAGGGCAACGCCCAGCATTCTGATTGCATTCATTGTGACTCCTCAATTTAAAAATTCTTCCCGGAAGATAGCATGCAAAACGTCATCCACTGCGTTCGGAAAGACACATAGCGCAAAACGGCAGGCACACCTGCAATAGGGTCCTTTCAAGGGCTTTTATATTGCAAATAGTCGTGCAATTGGATACCTTCAGGTGGTTGATTGGAGAAATCGAATGAAATGCCACCTGCAACTTTTCCTCGCTGGCTGTTGGCGCGATTGCGCGGTGCTGACCGTACCTGACCCATCGCGGGGCGGTATCAATACGCTGGCACATTTTGAGTACGATCTCGACTATGCGTTCGAAGCTGACAGCGAACCGGTCTCGCTGACACTGCCGGTTGATACCCGCCATCACACACTGGCGGCGTGGCCAGCTTTTCTGTATGACCTGATCCCGCAAGGCAACGGACGAAGCTACCTGCTCGGCTTGCTTGGACTCGGTGATGGCAAGGCAGCTGACTTTGCCTTGCTACGCAACGGGGCTTTCAACCCGATAGGCCGGGTACGCATCCGGGAAGCGGTCGATTACTTTGCCCAACATATTGCACGCCATGCGACGCAGGGCATGGATCACGGCTGGGAAATGCAACAATTGCTCATGCGTGACGACGGCTTCGCCGAACGCATGATGATCCAGGGCATGCTCGCAGCAGGAACTACCGGCGTGCAAGGTGCCGCCCCAAAATATCTGCTGACGCAGGACCACGCTGGCTTGTGGCACGCCGATGGCGTGCTGCCGGATGCGCAGGCGGCAGCGCACTACATCGTCAAATTGCCACGCGCGGGCGGCCTGATCGACAAAAAAATATTACGCAACGAAGCGGCCTACCTGCGCGTTGCTCGTGACATGGGACTGCGCGTCCACGGCAGCATCGAACACCATCACGACATGCTGTTCGTGCCGCGATTCGATCGGGCTGTCGCGCAAGGACAAGTGCTGCGCCATCATCAGGAAAGCGCAGCTTCGCTGGCCGGCATCGTCGGTTACGACATGCGACCTTCGCAGTTCCAGTTGCTGCAAGCGCTGCGACGGGTCTTCACGGACAAGCTGACCGACACAATCGAATTCCTCAAGCGTGACGTCCTCAATCTGGCGATGCGCAATACCGATAATCACGCCCGTAATACTGCCATCCAGAAAATTGGCGACGTCGTGCAACTTAGCCCTTTATTTGATTTCGCGCCGATGTATCTGGACCCGGAAGGCATTACCCGCGCCGCACGCTGGTATCACCCCGAGTCAGGACAGGAATGTCGCGCATGGTGCGATGTGATCGCGGCACTCGAACTTGCCGATGACGAACGCAGGACGATACGTGCCAGCCTTGCTGCCTTCGGCGAGCGGCTCAACGGCCTGGAGGCCTGCATGCAAGAAGCCGGCGTTGATCATGACATCACCACTCACCTGCAACCGGGCATCGTCGAGCAGTTGCGCCAATTGCGGGCACTGGGAACGGGTTGATGGACAAGCGCCGCAAGCCTGTCGACAAGGACCTGTTGCGCCAGCAACGCCTCGACCTCTACGCCGCCATCGAGCGCGGGGAACTGACATTGCAGGCGTCGCTCAGGCGCATGCGTGCGCTGTCGCGATTGACTCAGCCGGAGTTCGCCGCGCAGCGCGGTGTCAGCGTGAAAGTCATTCGCGAAATCGAGCGCGGCATCGCCAATCCGACCGTCAACACCCTCAATCAGATTGGCCGGATCTTCGGACTGGAAGTTGGCTTCATACGCAGCGACAAGCTGGCTGGCCACGAGCAACCGTGAGAATATACGGACGCCGAAACCATCCGGCAGACCTCCCTCAATTTCCAAGGAAACATCATGGCCAAGAAAGAAGAAGTACTCGATCCCGATACGCTGGCATTGATCCAGTGGTGCACCGAAGTCGAAGGCTTTCTGGTAGCAGGTGGCGCAACGCTGGCGCAGGCACAGGAGCACATCGAAGACGAAGTCGATTGGTTCACCGACCAGTTCTACGATGGCCTGACACCGGAACAGGCGGCCAAGGAAGCACTGGCCTGACGGCTCAACTTTTCTTTAGCGCATCGACGACAGCACGATGCCGCCGACGATCAACCCGAACGCGGCAAAGTGATAACCATGCGGCAGTTCGCCCAGAAAGACGCTTGACATCAGCGCCGCAAACAGCGGCGTCAGGTTGCTGAAAAAACCGGCCACGGTAGGTCCGGCCCGCTGCACGCCGGCACCCCAGCAGCGAAACGCAATGAGCGCCGGCCCGACCGCGACGAACAGCACGGCCGCCGCCAGCGGCCAGCTGAACGCGATGTGCGGCTCGCTGATAGTCCATTCTACCGTCGTGAACAACCCCGACCAGACCACACCGAAACTGACCTGCGCCAGCAGGAATGCGGCCCAGTTGCTGCGGATTTCTGCCGGTTCATCCGGCACCATCAGCAGCCAGCTGTAGAACGACCAGGCAATCGTGGCAGCAATCATGAACAGGTCACCGGACACCAGCTGCAGTGCCAGCAACTGGCGCAGGTCACCGCGGCTCAAGACCAGCAACACGCCGACGATCGACAACGCCGCGCCCAGCATTTGCTTGGCTCTGACCCTTGCACCGAAAAACAACCCGCCAATGAGCATCATCCAGACCGGCATGCCGGCGGCCACCAGCGTCACATTGATTGGCGTCGAGCTTTGCAGCGCCAGATATTGCAGCGAGTTGTACAGTCCGACACCCAGCAAACCCAGCAAGGCAAACCGTCGCCAGCTTTGCCAAAGCGCACTCGATGGCCGCAGCACCGATCCGGCCAGCGGCAACAGGATCAGCAGGGCGATGACCCAGCGCACCAGATTGAGGGTCATCGGCGGAACCATCTCGTGCACCAGTCTGCCGACGATGGCATTACCGGCCCACATCAACGGTGGCACCGTCAGCAGCAAGGCGGTCGAGGGCGACAGTTGCTGCTTCATGATGTGGTCTTCATAACCCGCATCAAACGCTGCAGGTATCGGCAGAGGCCAGTAGTTCGGCTGCCTGCTTGGCGTTGGCGACCTGTGCCGAGGCGGGCAACAACACGTCGTTCTTGACGGCAGTCAGTTCTGCCAGAATCGAGATCGCGATTTCAGCCGGCGTCTTGCTGCCGATATACAGTCCGATCGGGCCATGCAATTTGTCGATCTGGGCCGGTGTGACATCAAACAACTGCAGCCGCTCGCGCCGCTTGGCATTGTTGATGCGCGAACCGATCGCACCGACGTAAAACGCATCGGACTTCAGCGCTTCCATCAGCGCCAGATCATCGAGCTTGGGATCATGCGTCAGCGCCACGACGGCACTGCGGCGGTCGAGCTGCATCGCGATGACAAGATCGTCCGGCATCGCGTGCTGCACCTCGACACCGGGCACCTGCCAGCCGGCGCGATACTCTTCGCGCGGATCGCAGACAGTCACGTGATAGTCCATGCCGAGTGCGATCTGCGCCAGAAAGCTCGATAGCTGGCCCGCACCGATGATCAACAAACGCCAGCGCGGACCGTGGATGGTCGTCAATGCGGTAGCCGTATGCAGCAGGCTGGCACCGGCGTCGGCCAACGACAACTCCACCGCGCCGCTGGACAGGTCGAGCTTGCGTGCCACCAGTTCGTGCTGGGCCAGCCGGGCCAGCAGTTCGCTGATGCGACTGTGCGCGGACAACGGTTCCAGCGCCAGTTCGATCGTGCCACCGCACGGCAAGCCGAAGCGGTGTGCTTCATCCGCCGTAATCCCGTAGGTCACGATCTCGGGCATGGTGCGGGTGATGCCTTCGCTGCGCACGCGCGCGATCAGATCATCTTCGATACAGCCACCCGAGACCGAACCGACCACCTGGCCGTCATCACAAATGGCCAGCGTCGCACCTTGCGGACGCGGGCTGGAGCCCCAGGTTCGGATCACGGTAACGAGTTCGCAACGGTGACCGTCACGCAGCCACTGGTCGCAGGTTTTGAGTACGTCGAGGTCGATGCTGTCCATGATTTCCAGAATAAAAGTTGGTCGCGAAGGCAAGGTTCGCCCGCCCGCGGCAGGAGGGCAGTGTAGTCGCTCCGGACAATGTTGTTTGAAACCCGCCACAACGGCCTTGGTCAGAAACTTAAAAAAGACGGAACCACAAATCATTTAAGACCACTGACGTTGAGCCACTTCAACAAGCGATGCGATCCCATCATGCCAATTATCTCGTCCCATCCTGTATTACCCACAACAAGGATTGCCCGCGCACTACCAGGCGGGATCGCTCTGCCAGTGCCGGTCGATCGACCTGCCGGCAAAAGTCCCGACCGCAAATTACCGTTAATGGGCGGACAGGCACGCGGCGACCGACTCAGAACCGAATTAGCGACGAAGCAACTCTCGATAAAAACTTCCACCGTACCGCTGACAGCAGCTCCTCGTCATACGGTGCCAGTACGCTATGCGGACCATGCGTACACCGACAATCCGGCCTCTGCGGCGCGGCTCTCGCTATTTTTTCTGGACATGATTCGCACCGATGGAATGCCTGCGGAAAGGCAGGCACGTGAGTTGCAGGCACAGACAAAGCGCCTGCCACAACTGAGTCAATCCCATCAGGCCGACGGGTTCAGTTTGATGCTGGCTTTGTCAAACAAGCTCCCGGCGGATCAGCAAGCCCCGGTTCTGGCCGCACTGGCTCCGCGGCTACGGACATTGCTAACCAGTGCGCGACGCAGCGGCTTCGCGGCGCTGGCGACCAGCATTGCCCGGTTGCCACCAACCGGTCGTGCGGTGGCGCTGCCGGCACTGGCCCGCGCAGTTTCTGCCAGCGGACGCGATGCAGGCAAATTCCATATCCTGCTCGCACAGACCCAGGCGCTGGACGCCAACGTGCAAGGACGCGCACTGCCCGGCCTGATCCGTCATCTCGGCGTGCTGCCACAGGAACAGCGCAAGGCCGCGTTCGACGCAATTGCGCTGCAAGTACAGACCTTGCCGCCACTTCAACAACGCAATCTGCTACGCGGCCTGGCAGGAAAAATCAGCAAGTTAACCGCCGGGCAGCAAGCGCAAGCGACAACTCGCCTGCAGCAGTTAGCAGAAAAGGTGCTGCGCACGTAGGGTGTGTGGCACAGAGGGGTCTCGAGTCCACCCACCCCGATTACCGCTGCATCGACTCCCACACCTTTTGCAAGCGCTTGACCGATACCGGCATCGGCGTCTTCAATTCCTGCGCGAACAGCGACACGCGCAATTCTTCCAGCAGCCAGCGGAATTCACCCATCTTCGGATCGGCCGTGTGGCCGGTCTGTTTTTCTTTCAGGCCGCGCTGCCACAGCAAGGCGGCCTGCTGCCACTCGGTCATCCAGCGGGTGTCGCGCGCCGGGTCGATGCGCAATTTCTCCAGCCGTACATTGATCGCTTTCAGGTAACGCGGGAACTGGGTCAGGCTGGTGTAACTGGTTTCAGTGACGAAACGCCTGGCGACCAGCCCCTGCAATTGCACCTGAATATCGGCCACCGCTGCCGCATGTCCCTTGGCACCCTGCAGCTTTTTCGGCAGCGCATAATACTCGGCGAGGATCAGGCCGACCAGCCGCGCGATTTCATTGACCAGCAAACCGAGGCGCGACTTGCCGGCTTCCTTGCGGGCGTCAAATTCGGCGGCGGTGCGCGGCAGCGGCTCCTGCAGACAGGCCCGCTCCAGACCGGCTTCAATGATCTGGTCGCGCAATTCTTCCTGCGAACCGAGCGCCATGAATTGCATGCCCATCTGCTGCAAGCCGGGGATATTTTTTTCGAGGTACTTGAGCTGTTCGCGCAGTTGCAGCGCCAGCAAGCGACGCAAACCACCACGATGAATGCGCGCCGCTTCGGTCGGATCATCGAAGACTTCCAGATCGCAATGCGCGCCCTTGTCGACCAGCGCCGGAAAGCCGATCAGCGTGAGCTTGCCTTGCTGGATTTCCAGCAGCTCCGGCAATTCGCCAAAGGTCCATGCCGTGAGCTTCTGATGCTGGGTCGGCGCGGCCGACGGCGCGGAAGCTGACGCTACCGGCTGGACCGATTTTCCTACCGGTCGGATCTGCGCCACCGGCACATTCGTGATCGCGGTGGACTCGGCGATTTTCTGAAAACTCTCGCGCGCCTGACCACCGAATTCGGCTTGCAACGCGCCGAGGTTGCGGCCCATTTCCAGTTGCCGGCCATGCTCGTCGACGACCTTGAAGTTCATGAAATGATGCGCCGGCAAGGTCTCGGCCTTGAAGTCGCTGAGCAGCGGCGTGATGTGCGCATGCACCCGCACATCGGCGACGATGGCTTCGATCAGGCTGCCACGGCCAAAGGTTTTCTGTTCGTTGACGCGGTCCAGAAACGCCGCCGCGTAATGCGGCAACGGCACGCAATTGCGCCGCAGTTTTTGCGGCAGCGATTTGAGCAGCAGATGGACTTTTTCTTTCAGCATGCCCGGCACCAGCCAGTCGCAGCGTGCCGCCGATAGCTGGTTCAAGGCAAACAGCGGCACGGTCAGCGTGACGCCATCGCGCGGCGTGCCGGGTTCGAAGTGATACGCCAGCGGCATCTCGATACCGACACCCGGCAGCAGTTTCGGAAACAGCTCGGTGGTGATGCCGGCAGCTTCATGCCGCATCAATTCATCACGATTGAGGTACAGCAGTTTCGGTTCGGCGCGGGTCGCGTCCTTGTGCCACTTTTCGAAACTGATACCGTTGCAGATATGGGCCGGCAGCATCTTGTCGTAGAACGCGGCGATCAATTCGTCATCGACCAGCACATCAAGCCGGCGCGATTTGTGTTCGAGGTTTTCGATCTCGCGAATCAAGTTGTTGTTGAACGCGAAGAACGGTGCGCGCGTGTCGAACTCGCCACCGACGAGCGCATCGCGAATAAAAATCTCGCGCGCCTCGACCGGATTGATCAAGCCGAAATTAATGCGGCGCTGGCTGTAGACCACCAGCCCGTACAAGGTCGCGCGCTCGGACGCGGTGACCTGCGCAGTGCGTTTTTCCCAGTGCGGTTCGCCATACGATTTCTTGAGCAGATGCGCGCCAACGCGTTCCAGCCACTCCGGCTGGATCTGGGCAACGCAGCGCGCATAGAGTCGGGTGGTGTCGACCAGCTCGGCGGCCATGATCCACTTGCCGGCTTTCTTGAGCAGGCTGGAACCCGGCCAGATGTGGAACTTGATCGCACGCGCACCGAGGTAATGGGTGTCTTCGTCGGACTTGAAACCGACATTGCCCAGCAAGCCGGTCAGCAATGCCGAGTGCAAATTCTCGTAAGTCGCCGGCGTCTCGTTCATGCGCCAGCCCTGCTCCTTGACGATGGTCAGCAATTGCGAATGCACGTCGCGCCATTCGCGCAAGCGCATTTGCGACAGGAAATTGGCGCGGCAACTGTCCTGCAACTGGCGATTGGTTTTCTTGTGCTCGATGGCGTCTTCAAACCAGTTCCAGATTTTCAGGTAACTGGAAAATTCGGATTTTTCATCCGCGAATTGCTTGTGCGCGAGGTCCGCTGCGGCTTGTACTTCCAGTGGCCGGTCGCGCGGGTCCTGCACCGACAGTGCCGAGGCAATGATCAGCACTTCGCGCAAACAGACGTTATCGAGCGCAGCCAGAATCATGCGGCCCACGCGCGGATCGAGCGGCAATTTGCCGAGCTGACGACCGGTTGGCGTGAGGTCGTTGTTGTCATCGACCGCGCCCAGCTCTTGCAGTAACTGGTAGCCATCGGCAATCGCCCGTCCCGGTGGCGGCTCAATGAACGGGAAGGTTTCGACATCGGTCAGGTGCAGCGACTTCATGCGCAAAATGACCGAGGCCAGCGACGAACGCAAGATCTCCGGCTCGGTAAAGGCCGGGCGCATCAGGTAATCTTTTTCTTCGTACAGACGGATGCAGACACCGGCGGCGACCCGGCCGCAACGACCGGCGCGCTGGTTGGCCGCTGATTGCGCGACCGCTTCGATCTGCAATTGCTCGACCTTGTTGCGATAGCTGTAGCGCTTGACGCGCGCCAGTCCCGCATCGACGACATAGCGAATACCCGGCACCGTCAGTGACGTCTCGGCGACGTTGGTGGCGAGCACGATGCGCCTTGCGCCAGACGGCTTGAAAACGCGCTCCTGCTCTTGCGCGGACAAGCGCGCAAACAACGGCAAAATTTCGACATGCGGCGGATGGTGCTTGCGCAAGGCTTCGGCGGCATCGCGAATTTCGCGCTCGCCAGGCAAAAAGACCAGCACGTCGCCATCGCCAATGCGGCACAGCTCATCGACCGCATCGGTCAGCGCTTCCATCAGGTCGCGCTGGCCGCGTTCCTTTTGCGCGTTGCTCTGGACAGCCTTTTGCGCAGCACCAGGTTTGACTTCGCTGCGATCGGACGAATCAACCGGGCGATAGCGGATTTCAACCGGATACAAGCGACCCGACACTTCAATCACCGGAGCCGGTTTGTCGTCGCTGCCGAAGTGGCGCGCAAACCGGTCGGCGTCGATCGTGGCCGACGTGATGATGACTTTCAGGTCGGGCCGTTTGGGCAGCAATTGCTTCAGATAACCCAGCAGGAAATCGATGTTCAGACTGCGCTCGTGCGCCTCGTCGATGATGATGGTGTCGTACTGGCGCAGCAGCGGATCGGTCTGGGTTTCTGCCAGCAGAATACCGTCGGTCATCAGCTTGATCCACGCGCCGGCCGACAGCGTGTCGGTAAAACGTACCTTGAATCCGACCAGCTCGCCGAGGGGCGAATTGAGTTCCTGCGCAATCCGCTTGGCTGTCGCCGAGGCCGCAATCCGGCGTGGTTGCGTGTGACCGATCATGCCGTTCAGGCCGCGTCCGAGTTCGAGGCAGATCTTCGGCAGCTGAGTGGTTTTACCGGAGCCGGTTTCGCCACAGACGATGATGACCTGGTGCTGACGCAGCGCGGTGGCGATATCTTCGCGTCGGCCGGAGACCGGCAGTTCCTCCGGATACGTGATCGGCGGCAGCGGGTTACGCACTGGCGCAGGTCGTGCAGCAGTAGCTGAGCCGGCAGGCGGGCGGGATGGTCGGCGGGCGCGATCGCCGGGCGGACTTTTTTGTAGTGATTGAGGGGATGTCATGGCGAGGCGAATTATAATGCGCAACATGCAAACCCCCATCGAGTTCGTCCAGTGGCTGCGCTCCGTCGCGCCCTACATCCACGCCTTCCGTAACAAGACCTTCGTGGTGGCGTTTCCCGGCGAGCTAGTACTTGCCGGCGCACTGCCGGTACTGGCCCAGGATTTATCCTTGCTGCATGCGCTGGGCATCAAGGTCGTCATCGTCCATGGCTCGCGGCC
>CANFED010000140.1 GCA_947445995.1 Oxalobacteraceae bacterium
AGCTCGTTTGTCTTCAAGGGCTCCGACCATGCCGCGTCGCTGTTCAACATGGAGCGTTCCGGCCATGTGTATTCGCGCATCTCGAACCCGACCAATGCGGTGCTGGAAGAACGCATCGCGGCATTGGAAGGCGGCGTTGCCGGTATCGCGACAGCCAGTGGCCAGGCCGCGATGCATCTCGGACTGGTGACGATTGCCGGTGCCGGTTCGCACATCGTCGCCTCGCGCGCGCTATACGGCGGCTCGCACAATCTGCTGGGCTACACGCTCAAGCGCTTCGGCATCGAGACCACCTTCGTCGATCCGCGCGACCTCGATGCCTGGCGCGCCGCGATCCGGCCGAACACCAAGGTGCTGTTCGCCGAAACTCTCGGCAATCCGGGACTCGACGTGCTCGACATCGACCGCGTTGCGGCGCTGGCGCATGAACACTATTTGCCGCTGATGGTCGATGCGACGTTCACGACGCCGTATCTGTTGCGTCCGTTCGATCACGGTGCCGACCTGGTTTTCCATTCCGCCACCAAATTTCTGTGCGGCCACGGCACCGCCATCGGTGGCCTGCTGGTCGATGGCGGCACCTTCGACTGGCAACTGGCGTATGAAAAAACCGGCCGCTTCGGCGAGCTGTGCGAACCGTATGACGGCTTCCACGGCATGGTATTTTCGGAAGAATCGACCGTCGCACCATTCGCGCTGCGAGCCCGACGCGAAGGCTTGCGCGACTTCGGCGCGGTGATGAGTCCGCACAATGCCTTCACCATTTTGCAAGGCATCGAAACCCTGGGACTACGCATGGACCGGCACGTCGCCAATACCCGCAAGGTGGTCGAGTTCCTGCTCGCGCAACCGGCGGTGGAATCGGTCTCCTATCCGGAGCTGCCGTCGCATCCTGACCATGCACTGGCCAAGACATTGCTGCCCAAAGGCTGCGGTGCGGTCTTCACGTTCAGCATCAAGGGCGACCGCGCAGCCGGACAGCGCTTCGTCGAGGCACTGAAAATTTTCTCGCACCTGGCCAATGTCGGCGATGCGAAATCGCTGGTCATCCATCCGGCCTCGACCACGCATTTTCGCGTACCGACCGAGCAGCTGCTGGCTGCCGGGATTACCGAAGGCACGATGCGCCTGTCGATCGGACTCGAAGATGTCGACGACCTGATCGAGGACCTGGCCATCGGCCTGAAGGCCTCGCAACGTAGTCCGAAAGGAGCCTGACATGCTGCTCGATGTGCACGGCCATGCGGCCTATTGCTACACCGGCGGCAAGCCGTTCGATGCCGCCCTGCCGACCGCTGTTTTTATCCACGGCGCGCAGCACGACCATTCGGTCTGGATTCTGCAGACGCGTTACTTTGCCCATCACGGATTTGGCGTACTGGCGATCGACTTGCCGGGCCACGGCCGCAGCAAGGGTGCACCACTGGCTTCGGTCGAGGCAATGGCTGACTGGCTGCTGGCGGTGCTTGATGCGGCAGGCGTCACGCACGCGATGCTGATCGGTCACAGCATGGGCTCGCTGATCGCGCTGGAAACCGCGCACCGCGCGCCGGCGCGGATCGACAAGCTGGCGCTGCTGGCGTGCGCGTATCCGATGGCCGTCTCGGAGGCGCTGCTCGACGCAGCGCTGCGTGATGAGCCGCGTGCGATCGACATGGTCAATGTCTGGTCGCATTCCGGCATCGCACAAAAACCGGCGTCACCGGGGCCGGGGTTTTCGGTCACGGGCGGCAACCGGCGGCTGATGCAACGGCTGGCAGCCGGCAATCCGGCAGCGCTTTTTCATACTGATTTCGTTGCTTGCAACAGCTATGCGCAGGGCATGGAAGCAGCAGCGGCCGTGACTTGCCCGACGCTGTTTTTGCTCGGGCAACAGGACCAGATGACGCCAGCGCGCGCCAGTGCCGCATTGATCGCGGCAATCCCGGCGGCGCGGGTCGAGCGGCTGGCCAGTTGTGGTCATGCGCTGATGGCCGAGCAGCCGGATGCGGTACTGGCCAGCCTGTTCGGGTTTGCGCTGCAGCATTCTTGACGTGGCAGTCGCTCAGGGCGTTGCCTTGCTGAGTTTGAACGGCCGCACCGGCTCATGATCGAAGTACGCCGCGAGGCTCTGGTCGAGACCGCGTTCGATCG
Source organism: Oxalobacteraceae bacterium (assembly GCA_947445995.1). GTDB lineage: Bacteria > Pseudomonadota > Gammaproteobacteria > Burkholderiales > Burkholderiaceae_D > Actimicrobium. Next base: position 2,134 of record CANFED010000140.1, read on the forward strand.
CGCTTTCGACATGCGTCGCCAGCGGTGACGCACTGAACGCATCGAACACGAACACCTGATACACATCACCCAGCTTGAGCTGCTGCGGATTGGCCAGCAGGGTCCAGCGGTCGAGGCTGCCGTTGGCCGATTTACCCCAGCGCAGCCGCCGCTTTGGCTCCTCGTTGCGGATGCGTCCGACCCAGCCGGCATCAAGCATCTGCTGCAGCAAGTGCTCGGACTCGTCAAAGCCCAGATGCGTACCGTTGCGAATCATGGTCGCGTTGACCTCGGCGGAATTGCCGACGCTGCGCGCCCGGTACAGCATGCGCAAGATATCGATCGCATCGACAAACGCACTACCGGGTCGCGCGACATGCCACCAGCGTTCGTATTTGACGACCGGCAAAGCCGCTGCCAGCAACGCGCCACCGAGCGTGATCATCCAGAACATGTAGATCCACAGCAGGAAAATCGGTACCGCGGCGACCGAGCCGTACACCATCGTGTAGGTCGGGAAGCGGACCACGTACGTGGCGAACAGGCGCTTGGCAATTTCGAACGCAACGCCCGCCAGCAAGCCGCCCCAGAGCGCGTCGGGCCAGGCGACGGTGCGGTTGGGCACCGATACGTACAGCAGCGCAAAGGCACCGGTCGTCAGTGCCACCGAAATGACGGTATAAGCCACTGCACCGATCATCGGGATGGTCAGCACCACGCCATTGGTCGCCTTGAACAGGTAGGACGTCAGCGAAATCGAGACGCCGATCAGCAGCGGTCCGAGCGTGACGATGGCCCAGTACACCAGCACCCGCTGCAAAAATGGCCGGCTTACGCGCACGCCCCAGATGCGGTTGAAGACCCGGTCGATGGTCGACATCATCGCTACTGCGGTGACGATCAGCACGCCCCCGCCGATGGCGGACAGGCCGGTCGACTTGGCGGCAAACTGGTTCAGGTAATCAAGGACGGTATTGGCGATCGCCTTGGGCATCAGGTTCTGGATGAAGTAGGATTCCAGCGAGGTGCGAAAGGTATTGAACAACGGGAACGCGGTAAAAATCGCCAGCGCAATCGTCAGCAATGGCACCAGTGCAAGCACCGTGGTGAAGGTCAGGCTGCCGGCGACTTGCGGCAAATGTTCTTCGTCCAGCCGGCGCGCAGCGAAGCGGAACAGGTCGCGCAACTGGGCCCAGGTCAGACCGCGTATCAGGGAAAAACGGGTGGCTCGTGTCATGCAAAAAAACTCGGTCTAGGTGGCTGGCATTAACAAGGGCGGGATGCAAAACGCGATGCAGAGCAAAATCCAAAGCGCCCTATAATATCGCGGATGAACTCACCCAACTTGTCCATTCTGGTTTTGTATTACTCCCGTCACGGTTCGACCCGCAAGATGGCGGAATTGCTGGCGCAAGGCATCGAAAGTGTTGCCGGCTGCGATGCATTGCTGCGTACCGTGCCGGCGATCTCTACCGTGACCGAAGCCACCGAACCCGAGATCCCCGCACAGGGCGCACCGTATGTCGAATTGCAGGACTTGACCGATTGCGCCGGACTGGCCTTCGGCTCACCGACCCGCTTCGGCAACATGGCCTCGCCGCTCAAGTATTTCTGGGACGGCACCAGCGCGCAGTGGCTGGGTGGTGCACTGGCCGGCAAGCCGGCCTGCGTGTTCACCTCGACCGGCAGTCTGCATGGCGGCCAGGAAAGTACGCTGCTGACAATGATGATGCCGCTTCTGCACCACGGCATGATGATCCTCGGCCTGCCCTACACGCATCCTGAACTGATGACCACCACCTCCGGTGGCACGCCGTACGGAGCCAGTCACTGGTCCGGCCTCAACGGCAGCCATCCTATCTCCGACGAAAGCCGCATCCTGACCATCGCGCTGGGCCGGCGCCTGGCCGAAACCGCACAAAAACTGCGATCTGACTAATGCAAACTTCTTTCCAAAAATACTGTTATCGGGCCGCCGTCGCCAGTCTGATTTGCCTGATCATCCTCGGCATCCTGTGGGAATTGTGGCTAGCACCGCTGCGTCCGGGTGGTTCATGGATGGTGCTCAAGGTCGTCCCGTTGCTGTTGCCTTTGCGCGGCGTGATCAAGCGTGACGTTTACACCCTGCAGTGGTCCTCGATGTTGATCCTGATCTATCTGACCGAAGGCCTGGTGCGCGCAGCCAGCGACAGCGTGCCGCTTTCTGCGACACTTGGAGGGGTCGAAGTCGTCCTGGTCTGCATCTACTTTTTTGCGGTGGTGTATTACCTGAAACCGTACAAGAAAGCGGCCAAAAAGATTACCCGCGAAACGATTGCCAAAGCCACTGAAAAAGCCACCAAATGAATGAATTCCTGGAGCAATGCCGCAGCGCCATCGGCGCGCAATACGTGATCGCCGAACCGACCGACATGGCCGGTTACCTGACCGACTGGCGCCGCCGTTTCACCGGCAAGGCGCTGGCCGTGCTTAAACCTGGCAGCACCGATGAAGTCGCGGCGCTGGTTCGTCTGTGCAATACGCACCGGGTGCCGCTGGTACCACAAGGTGGCAATACCGGTCTGGTACTGGGCAGCGTGCCCGACGAAAGCGGCAAGGCGGTCGTGCTGTCGCTGACACGACTCAATGCCATCCGCGCCACCGACCTGATCAACAACACCATGACAGTCGAAGCCGGCTGCATTCTGCAAACCGTACAGGAAGCGGCCAGCGCAGCCGACCGTCTGTTTCCGCTCTCGCTGGCAGCCGAAGGCAGCTGCACGATAGGCGGCAATCTCGCCACCAATGCGGGCGGCACCGCAGTTCTACGTTACGGCAACATGCGTGACCTGTGCCTGGGCCTCGAAGTGGTCACGGCGCAGGGCGAAATCTGGAGCGGCTTGCGCGGCTTGCGCAAGGACAATACGGGTTTTGACCTGCGCGACCTGTTCATCGGTGCCGAAGGAACGCTGGGCATCATCACCGCTGCGGTCCTGACGCTGTATCCGCAACCAAAAGCCCGCCTGACCGCGCTGGCAGCAATGAACACGCCCGAAGAGGCATTGCGTCTGCTGACGCTGGCGCAAGGACATTGCGGTGCGACGCTGACCGGCTTCGAGCTGATGTCGGATTTCTGCCTGCAACTGGTGGCCACGCATTATCCGCAGATGACGCTGCCCTTCGCGCAATCGTCGCCGCAGTACGTGCTGCTCGAGTTGTCCGACAATGAGTCAGTAGAACATGCCGAAGCATTGCTGGAGCGACTGATGAGCGACGCGCTGGAGCAGGAAGTGATCCTCGATGCGGTCGTGGCCTCGTCCATCGCGCAGTCGAAAGCCTTGTGGAATTTGCGTGAACACATCCCGCTGGCCCAGGCCGACGAAGGCAAAAACATCAAGCATGACGTGTCGGTGCCGATCTCCGATATCGGCGCGTTCATCAGCCGCACCGACGCGCTGCTGGCCGACGCGTTTCCGGGTTGCCGGCTGGTCACCTTCGGCCATCTCGGCGACGGCAACCTGCATTACAACGTCTCGCCGGCCGCCGGCGAGGCCGGCGATGCACTGATTGCCCGCCAGGCCGACATCAGCCGCGTCGTGCATGACAGCGTCGACCATTTCGGCGGCTCGATCTCGGCGGAACACGGCCTCGGTGCGATGAAGCGCGATGAAATCCGGCGCTACAAATCGCCGGTCGAAATGCGTCTGATGGAAAGCATCAAGAGCGCGCTCGATCCTCTGAACCTGATGAACCCAGGGAAAGTGGTGTGAGCGTGCGCGCCACCAGTCTGCGGGCCAGCATCGCGCTCTCCGCGCTGCTGCTGATGACGAGCGCGAAGGCGCAGGCGGAAGCCACCTTCCGTTGTGACGCCGATGGCAAGGTCAGCTATAGCGACGTCGCTTGTCCCGGCGGCAAGGCACTGCCTGCTGCCGACCTGCGTGCACCGGCCACCGTTCAAGCCGAGTCGCACGCCGCGCAGCAACGCGCGCAGGCTGACAAGAAGCAATTACTGACGCTCGAAGAAAATCGCCAGAAAGAAGAACACGCCGACCGCAAGACACGCCAGCACGCGCTCAATGTTGCCAATGCCCAGCGCCGCAAATGCGATGCGCTGGCACTGCGCAAAAAATGGCTGGATGATGAGGCCAGCGCGTCGCATCGTGTCTCTGCCAAGGCCAAGCGCAAGTCACAACGGCTAGCCGAACAACACGCACTGCAATGCCAGGCCTGACCCTACCCCTGCTGCACCAGATGGCGTGCCAGCGCACCCCCATCGCCGCGCCAGAATTCGTGATCCGCCTGGCGTATCCGCTCGGCCGCATGCAGCATGTGCTCGGCCGCTGCGGCGCGGGCCGCTTCGGGATTACCGGCAGCGATCGCACTGACAATCTTTTCATGCTCGAGCCGGACCTGGTTGGAAAAGTCCTCGCGCCTGGCCTCGTTGGCGCGCGTCACCTTCACGGCTGATCGCGCCGGCTGGGCAAACATTTCAATGAATTTCACCCAGTAAGGATTGCCGGTCGCGACCGCAATGCTCTGGTGAAAAAGCACATCTTCCTCGACCCCGCTGACGCCTGAGGCCACCGCCTCTTCGATGCGGCGCAATGCCTGTTCGATATCGGCCAGCTGACCCGGCGAGCGCCGCAATGCCGCCAGCGCAGCAGTCTCCGACTCCAGTCCGCGCCGCACTTCGATCAGGTTCAGCAGCGATTGCACCGATTGCTCGGTCAGCGCAAAGTCGTCGTTGTCGGCCAGTGCTTCCGGCGCGGCGCACACAAAGGTACCGCTGCCCTTGCGCGTGCTCAGGATGCCATCGGCCTTGAGCGACGCGATCGCTTCGCGCACCACCGTCCGGCTCACGCCGAAGTGCGTCGCCATCACTTGTTCCGACGGTAGCCGGGTACCGGGCGTGAGCTGGTCGGCGCGGATTTTTTGCAGCAACTTGCCTGCCACGCGCGAACCGAGTGTGCCGGCAACAAAGCCGTCGCCATCAGGTTCCGGGTCGGGCAAGATAAATAGTGCTGAATGCATAATGTCCATTCCGGTTTTCTGAACGATAAAAAATTTACTGCAAATTGTACGTAACCAATGCCGACAGTGCTGATGAATATACAGCTTGACGGCCCAATTTAGGACACATAACATACAACCAAACAAATTTAATACAGCTTGCAACCACGGTATGTGGACATAAAAATCACGCAAGCACACCATCCCAACCAAAAAGAGGAGACAACTCAATGGCAATTTCCGGAACACGATCGCCCGGTCGTGGCATGTCGGCTGCAGCCGGCCACGACGCCAGCGTCGAAGAAGCGCGCATCTACCGCAAAGTCACCTGGCACATCGTGCCGTTCCTGATGCTGTGCTACATCGTGGCCTATCTCGACCGCGTCAATGTCGGCTTCGCCAAACTGCAGATGCTCAATGACCTGCAGTTCAGCGAAACCGTTTTCGGCCTGGGTGCCGGCGTTTTTTTCCTGGGTTATTTCCTGTTCGAAGTGCCGAGCAACATCATTTTGCACCGGGTCGGCGCGCGCGTCTGGATCGCCCGCATCATGATTACGTGGGCCATCATTTCCGGCTGCTTTATGTTCGTCAACACGCCGACATCGTTCTATGTGATGCGCTTCCTGCTCGGTCTGGCTGAAGCCGGATTTTTTCCTGGCATCATTCTGTACCTGACCTACTGGTATCCAGCCGCACGGCGCTCGCGCATGGTGTGTACCTTCATGACGGCGATCCCGCTGGCGGGCCTGATCGGTGGTCCGTTATCGGGCTGGATCATGGAAACCTTTTCCGGCGTCCAGGGCCTGACCGGCTGGCAATGGATGTTCGTGCTTGAAGCCGTACCGGCCATCGTGCTCGGTATCGCCGTGCTGATGTACCTCGACGATGGCATCCGCTCGGCCAAGTGGCTGACCGAACCGGAGAAGCGTTTGCTCGAAACCGGCATCGCCGCCGATGCGAATGACAAGGTCCCGCATCCGACCCTGAAAGCCCTGTTCTCGGATGGCCGTCTGTGGCTGATGGCGCTGATCTATTTTTGCTGCGTGATGGGCCAGTACGGCCTGACCTTCTGGATGCCAACGCTGATCAAGACCGCCGGCATCAAGGGTGTGCTCAACATCGGCCTGTTCACGGCAATTCCGTATTCGGCCGCCGTCATCAGCATGCTGGTGCTCGGTCGCAGCTCGGACAAGTACCGTGAACGTCGCTGGCACCTGGTGATCCCGATGCTGATGGGCGCAGTCGGCCTGGTCGGCGCCGCGATGGCTGGCACCACCAACACCGGCATCGCGATCGTCTTCCTGTCGATCGCTGCCGCTGGCGTGCTGGCGTCAGCGCCACTGTTCTGGAGCTTGCCAACCTCATTCCTGCACGGAGTCGCCGCGGCTGCCGGTATCGCAGCGATCAATTCGGTCGGCAACCTGGCCGGCTTTGTCAGTCCGTACCTGATCGGGCTGATCAAGGACATGACGCAATCGACCGACATCGGCCTGTATGTGCTGGCCGGCGTGCTGGTCGCCGGTGCCGGCCTGGTGCTGAGCGTCCCCGCGAGGCTGGTCAGCAAATAACCGAATTCCCATTTTTAAGCCCGGCCACGCTGTCACGGTTGGCCGGGCATTTTTTCTTCAGCAGGAGCAATTTACATGACAGAACAAATCAAGCGTGTTGGCATCATCGGCCTCGGTGCAATGGGCATGGGCATCGCGCGCTCGTTGTTACGCGGCGGCTTTGAAGTCCACGCCTGCGACGTCCGTCCGGAAGTCGTGCAGCAACTGGTGGCCGATGGTGCCCGTGCCGCCGCCACGCCGGCAGAACTGGCCGGCCAGGTCGAGGCCCTCCTGATCGTCGTTGTCAATGCCGCGCAAACCGACCAGGTCCTGTTCGGCGAACACGGTGCGGCAGCGCATCTCGCGCCCGGCGCGATCGTCATCGCCAGCGCCACCGTCGCGCCGGAATATGCCGAAACCCTCGGTACCAAGCTGCTGGCGATGGGCTTGCGCTTCATCGATGCACCGATCTCCGGCGGCGCGGCCAAGGCCGCCTCGGGCGAAATGTCGGTGATGGCTGCCGGTGCGCCGGACACCTTTGCCGTCTGCGCCACCCTGTTCGACGCCATCTGCGCCAAGCTGTATCGCCTCGGCGAGCAGCCCGGCCAGGGTTCGAAAGTGAAGATGATCAACCAGCTGCTGGCCGGCGTGCATATCGCTGCCGCAGCCGAAGCAATGGCGCTGGGATTGCGCGCCGGTTGCGATCCCGATGCGCTGTACGAAGTCATCTCCAACAGCGCCGGCAGTTCGTGGATGTTCCAGAACCGCGTGCCGCATATCCTCGCCGGCGACTACCGGCCACTGTCGGCGGTCAACATCTTCGTCAAGGATCTCGGCATCGTGCTCGACTACGCGAAAAAGAGCGTGTTCCCGTTGCCGCTGTCGGCCACCGCACACCAGATGTTCATGCAGGCCTCGGCAGCCGGTTTCGGCGGCGAGGATGATTCTGCCGTGGTAAAAGTATTTCCCGGAATAACGCTGCCCGCAGCCAAGGTGTGAGGAGACCGACATGACCGTGTTACTGGGATGCATAGCCGACGATTTCACCGGCGGTACCGACCTCGCCGGCATGCTGGTGAAAGCCGGC
>CANFED010000141.1 GCA_947445995.1 Oxalobacteraceae bacterium
ATAACTGGCAGCCTGAACAGGACTTTTACCGTTGAAAACCAGCGTTGTTTTCTTGGGCTACAACCATTCGTCACTTAAGTTTTTGTACTGACACGGCAGATCGTCAAATGGTTCCATGCATTTCACAACATCAATTTCATGAAAAAAAATTGGTTGTGGAGCTGGTGGTAACCAGTAAAAAAATTAGTTTTTAAAAAAAGTACCCCCCCCTGAGGAGTTCGGAAATGATGATGGAAACCGTGTTATCCCGTTCTATACGTCTGATGCTTGCAAGCGGAATGATGATGAGTCTTGGACTCTCGGTCACTGCTCAAGCGCAGGATGCCGCCGCAACGCAACGCGTTGAGGTTACCGGCTCAAGCATCAAGCGGATCGCCGCAGAAGGCGCGCTTCCTGTGACAATCATCACCGCAACAGAAATACGTGCGTTAGGGGTCACTTCGGCAGTTGATCTGATCAAAAAACTGACTGTGGTGCAAGGCTCAACCGGCGAAACGGGCTCCGTTGGCGGTGCATCGTATGGATTTTCAGGGGTATCAATTCATAACATCGGAGAAAGTCGCACGCTAGTTCTGCTGAACGGCCGTCGGCTGGCACAGTTCGGTGGTCAGACCCTCACCGGCTTTGGTGCAGGCTTCGACCTAAATGCGATTCCGCTGTCGGCAATTGAGCGCGTCGAAATTCTGACGGACGGTGCTTCGGCGCTGTACGGTGCCGACGCGATTGCCGGTGTTGTCAACTTCATTACCAAACACAACTCGACCGATGGCGATATCACGCTGGGCTACTCCGCTCCGGCGAATGGCGCAGTCGAAAAACGGTTTAGCGCAACCAAGGGTTACGGCTCGATGATCGATGACGGCTTCAACGTCACGATGACATTTGGCCACGATGAACGTACCAACCTGAAGTCGGTGGATCGCAGCTTTGCAAATACTGGCAAGCGCACATTCTCTCAAGACGGCAAGACCTATCAAATTCAGCAATTCTCCCCAAGCCCGATCCCGGCCAATGTACTCGACGACAATAATCAACTGATTAGCCCGTTTCAAAAGACCACAGGTGCATGTCCGGCAAAAACATTTCGGGTCATTTCGCCTTACACCGACACAGACGGTACCCCGCGCGCTGATGACTACTGCGGCTATGACTTCGTCAAGGATTTGCAAATCTATCCGGAACGCAAGCGTGACAGCTTCATGGCATCGGTTACCAAAAAAATTGGCGACAATGAGGTGTATGCGGACCTCTTACTTTCGCGTACCACGCAGATCTCGCGCATTGCGGCAGTCCCAGGTGGCATCAGCATTCCTGCCGGCACGGCGCTACATAATAAATACCTGCTGCCACTGGGTATCAATAACGACAGCCTTGCGTACTATCGACTCGCCGACATGGGACAACGCACCAGCCGGGACACCTCCGAATTTTCGAACATCGTCGTTGGAACACGCGGCGTGCTCTCAAACTGGGACTACAACCTTGCCTACAATCACTCGGAGAGCAATGTAAAAGGCTATATCTCCGGCTACCCCGGTGCACTGGCCGTCGGGAAGTTGACCTCCAGCGGCCTGCTCGATCCTTTCGTCGCTCCAGGCCAGCAATCGGCTGCAGCCAACGCTGCCATTGCCTCGGCTCGGTACGACGGTTACTGGGATGGCGGCGTATCGAAACTCGATACCCTGACCCTGAACGGTTCGCGTGAACTGATGCAACTTGCCGGTGGCGCGATGATGCTGGGCGTGGGAATCAATTTAAACAAGGAAGCATTCGAATCCAAACCTAGCCTGTTTGCCCAGGCCAAGCTGTCCGATCCGGTTGCCGGCACATTGTGCGATGGCACGGCAGCCAATCCGTGTGATCAGCGCTTCGGCGACGAATCGGCTGTCCCTCCGTATGCTGCAAGCCGTATTTCAAAGGGCATCTTTGGCGAACTCATTATCCCGATAAGCAAGACAGTCGAGCTTGGTGCCGCTACCCGCCTTGATAGCTACTCGGACTTTGGCAGTGCCGTCACAGCAAAAGCCAGTGTGCGCTGGACGCCAGTCGCTTCCGTGCTGGTGCGTGCTTCTGTCGGTAACGGTTTCCATGCGCCAACCGTACCGCAAGTAAATGGTGTTCAGCAAAGCTACGGAAATACCAGCAGCAACTACACCTGCACACCGGCACTGCAGGCAACCGCGGCAGCCTACGGTGCCTCTTGCCAGCCAGGCAACAAACAGTACGATCTATTTGCGGGTGGCAATGCAGCGTTGCAACCAGAAAAATCCAAGCAGGCGACGCTGGGTATTCGTTTCGAGCCAAATAGCGCCTTGTCGATGGGAGCTGATCTCTGGCACGTTCAAATCCGTGATGTATTCGGTCAATTGACTGAAAACCTGGTGTTTGCCAATCCGGGACAATTCAACAATTCCTGGACCACCAAGCGCGATACCGGAACCGGTGCCAACTATCTGGCATTCCTGTCGAACAACCAGAATCTGGGCAAGTCTTTCTCGACAGGCCTTGATCTCGACTTCACCGCACGTACCAAAACCTCGTTCGGTCAATTGTCTTCACAGCTGACTGTGACGCACATGCTGCGTGAAGTCACCCAACTGGAAAAAGATGGCGCGTATTACTCGGCTCTGGGCAACTTCGCAGAATTGGGAAGTGTCACCTTTCGCACCCAGGGTCGCCTGACAACCGGCCTGCAAAGTGGTCAGTTTGCCACCTCGCTGGCACTGAACTTCAAGTCCGGTTACAAGGATCAGGCCACCGCCGTTGATGTACTCGATGCAACGGGTACTGCGACCGGAACGGACACGGTTCGCAAGCAGGTTGGTTACTTCAGCACATGGGATGCACAGACGGTCTGGACGCCAAGCAAGACATGGACTGTCACAGGCGGCATCCTGAACGTGTTTGATCATCAACCGCCGTTTGTCCCGTCGATCTCCGGTGCCGGTCGCGGCCAGCAGTTCGGCTACGATGACCGTTACTACGATGCACGTGGTCGTACGATGTACGTCAACGCGTCATACAAGTTCTGATGTCTCACAAGGAATAAGTCAGCAACCCAGCCGCCAACGGCAGGAACCTGACACCAGCAGCACCTCGGCCCAGGACTTGTTCCTGGGCTTTTTCATGTGGCGGTTCGGTACGCGCCGTGTCTGGCGAAAGTCACGGAAAGGGCTATCACTGCACACGCCGAGTTGTCTACAGCAACCCGATAATATCTATTCATAATCAATTCATTTATGGTCCAATAAGGTCTTCTCCCACTGTGGCGAAGACCTTATTTTTATCTATTCATCTTCTATGGAAAAAATCAAAAAAGACGACAAAATAACGGCTCTTCGCCAACTCTTGTCGCGCCATCCGGCCGATGCGAAAACACTGTCGTCCGAACTAGGTATCAGCCAGTCGACGTTTTCACGACTCTGGCCGACTGCAGGCAATGACCTCTGTGTTCTGGGCGCGGCACGGTCGACCAGATACGGCCTAACTCGGCCTGTGCGTGACCTCGGAAATACGTTGCCGGTCTATCGCATCGATGCAACGGGTGCCACTCGCCAATTCTGCAACTTGATTGTCCTCGCCGGCCACTGGTATGCGGTCCAATTGAGCGGCAGTGCGGCAATCACCCTGTACGAAGGGTTGCCCTACTTTATTCAGGACCTGCGACCGCAAGGTTTTTTGGGGCGGACGGTAGCGAAGGACCATGCGGATCTGGATCTGCCACTCGATGTGCTGAATTGGAGTGACGATGATGTGCTGTATTTCCTTGCACGCCGTGGCGAGAACAGCATGGGCGATCTACTCGTGGGCAGCGAATCCTACCGTCGTCACCGTCAGGATCATGCGAAGGGTGCGCAGGCCGTCATTACCGAAACCGATCGATATCAACGCTACCCGGAGCTTGCCAGCCGGGCCTTGCAGGGGGATTTGCCGGGGTCTTCCGCCGGCGGCGAGCAACCAAAATTTCTCACCACGATCTCAAGCGACGAAGCGGATCAGCCAAGCCGCCATGTGCTCGTCAAATTTTCAGCGGGACTAGATACGCCAGGCGGACGGCGATGGGGCGACCTGCTGATTGCCGAGCACCATGCGCTAAACACACTGGCACTCCACGGCATTGCCGCAGCGAAGTCCAACATCCTGCTATCGCAGAATCGGGTATTTCTGGAGTCCACCCGATTTGATCGACAGGGACTTCAAGGCCGACTCCCGATGGTGTCATTGGCTAGCCTGGCAGGAGAGACCGCTGCCCTCGATAAATCGTGGTCCTACGTGGCAAATCTGCTGTGTAACCAGCGCCAATTAACCGCATCCGATCTCGACGTAATCCAGCTGCTGGACCTGTACGGTGCACTCATCGGCAATACGGACAGACATCACGAAAATCTCTCGCTGGGATGGGATACCGGGCAGCAGTTTTCCTTACTGCCCTGTTACGACATGCTACCGATGCTTTATCGCCCAAACATGCAGGGAGAAGTGGTTGATCGAAGGCTCAATCTCGACACGATGGACAAACTCGATCTGCAACACCTGTCCCGTGCTGCGCTACTGGCTGGCCAGTTCTGGACGACCGTGCTTGCCGATGACCGCGTTTCGAATGACTTCAAGACGGTAGCACGCAGGCATCTGGACGATGCGGCACCGATGATGCGGTAGCACGACGGGACTTTCCGCAGCGTCGTACTGCGCAGGATTAGAAGAATGCCTTTAAAAAATCCGTCGCATGCCCCGCCTGCCACCCTGAATAACCACCGGGCCGGCCATCATACTATCGGCCAACATCCATTATCGACCAACACCTAAAATTCGCTTTCCGATGGCATCGCCCCCGTCTGCACGGCTGAGAACTCCGTTTCACAAAATAATGTACTGAAATAAATGTTCCTGAGAAAAAATTACGTCTAGACAAGTGCCGTGAAACCTGCAAAAAATGCGCTATCTCCTTGATTAAATAGGGTTTATATTTTTATTGTCACTAGAACTCATCTATGTATAATCCTGCCTTGGCCAGACTGCACGATGCCTGCGGACTCTGGATCAGAATGCAACCCCACCGGGTTTCGAGATGAAAAAAAAGTTTTGGTAATGGAGGAGTTAAGGCATGGATTTCTCGCAGAAAGAACGTAACCCCGCGAAAAAATTTGGCGGTCTCGCGGCTGTCATACTTCTGCACTTGTTTATCGTGTACGCCTTGGTCTCGGGACTCGCCCGCAAGGCCGTCGAAGTCATCACCCAGCCAGTGGAGACCAAGCTGATCGAAGAGATCAAGCCGCCGCCACCACCACCGAATTTGCCACCGCCACCGCCGCCACCGAAGATGGTTGCTCCGCCACCACCATTCATTCCGCCGCCAGAGATTCAGATCAACACGCCGCCACCACCCGTCAATACAATTACGGCCGTGTCGAACGTGAAGCCGGATAATCCGGTGATGCCGGCACCGAGCGCGCCGGTCAGCACCGCCGCGGCACCATCGACGGCACCGGCTGGCCCGCCGGTCGTCGTGGCAGGGATCAACGATCTCAATAGCTGCAAACCGGACTATCCGCGTGCATCGCTGATCGCCGAAGAAACTGGCGTTACGCGAGTCGAATTCACGGTGAGTCCGACCGGGCAGATGCTGGATGCAAAAATCAAGAAAACCAGCGGTTCGCGCAATCTGGATCGCGCTGCCGTTGCTGGTCTGAGCCGGTGCAAGTTTAATCCGGGTACGCAGGATGGGAAGGCTGTGCAATCCACGTTCTCGGTGGAATATGTGTGGAAGCTCGATAATTAGTACCGCCCAAAAAAGCGCTGCCAATCGCTGCAGTCTGGTTGGATCACATTAAAACGACGTACCCGTTTATTAATATTGGAGAAAGCATGTTTTTATCATCCCGTTTGTCTGCTTATGCTGCAGCGCTACTGTTTTCTGTCACTTCTGCAGCAGTATTGTTGGCACCACAAACAGCGCTTGCCGCTGAATCCACGACGATCATGCTGGCCCAGGCCAGCACCGAGCCAGCCGCACCAACCGCCGCACCGATGGCTGATCCGGCAGCAGGCACCGCCACCGCTTCGGTCACACCTGTTACCGAAAAAGTCGAGAACCCATACGGCCTCGACGCCCTCTGGAAGGGTGGCGATTTCGTCGCCCGCGGCACGCTGGTGATCCTGGTGTTGATGTCAATGAGCAGCTGGTACGTCATCATCACCAAGCTGATCGACCAGGTCAAACTGGGTGGCCAGGCCGCCGAAGCCGGCAAGAAATTCTGGGATGCCAAGACGGTCGAAACCGGCACCCTGTCACTGAAAGAAGGCAGCCCGTTCCGCTTCATTGCCGAAACCGGCATCAAGTCGATCGAGCACAAGGAAGGCGCACTGCTGGAACATATTGATCTCAATACCTGGGTCACGATGTCCATCCAGCGCGCTGTCGAAAAAGTACAGAGTCGTCTGCAAGATGGTCTGGCCTTGCTGGCAACCGTCGGTTCGACCGCGCCATTCGTCGGTCTGTTCGGCACCGTCTGGGGTATCTACAACGCACTGACCGCCATCGGTATCGCTGGCCAGGCATCGATCGACAAGGTTGCCGGTCCGGTTGGCGAAGCGCTGATCATGACGGCCATCGGTCTGGGCGTCGCCGTGCCAGCCGTGCTGGGTTACAACTTCCTGGTCCGCCGTAACAAGACCGCCATGGAAAACGTGCGTGCCTTCAGCTCCGACCTGCATTCGGTCCTGCTGTCTGGCGTGATGTCGACCGCAAACAAAAAAGGCTAATCGATGGCGATGAATCTCGGCTCTTCGGATAGTGATGAAGACGAGGTGATCGCCACGATCAACACGACGCCACTGGTGGACGTCATGTTGGTCCTGCTGATCATTTTCCTGATCACGATTCCAGTGGTAACGCATACCGTGCCGGTGAAACTGCCGTCCGAAGTCAACTTCCCGTACAAGACCAAGCCGGAGAACATCAACCTGGCGGTCAACAAGGATGGCGACATGTTCTGGAACGAGCAGCCGGTGGCCGATACCAACGCGCTGCTGGCGCGTCTGAAAGTCATCGCGGTCATGACACCGCAACCGGAACTGCATATCCGCGGTGACCAGAACACCCGCTACGAGTACATCGGCAAGGTGATCCTGACCGCACAGCGGGCCGGCATCGTCAAGGTGGGGTTCATTACCGAACCGCCACCGCGCAGCTAACCGACCAACCCGCCAACGAGGAGTAAGCGATGGGAATGAATATGGGATCAAGCGGCGGTGATGACGAGCCGATGATCGAAATGAACATGACGCCGTTGATCGACGTCATGCTGGTATTGATCATCATGCTGATCATCACGATTCCGATCCAGAATCATGCGATCAACCTGAACATGCCATCCGGCACGCCGCCCCCGCCGACGGCACCGCCGGTGGTGGTAACGGTCGATGTCGACTTTGACGGTACCGTGTTGTGGGATGGTGTGGTGGTACCGGACCGCGCCACACTGGAATCAAAATTACGGGTCGTCGCCAACACGCCGACCCAACCGGAAGTGCATCTGCGTCCGAACAAGCTGGTACCGTACAAATCGGTGGCCGCTGTGATGGCGTCGGCACAACGACTTGGCGTGACCAAGATCGGCATGGTCGGCAATGAGCAGTTTTTGCAATAACCGGCAACACATCAGTTGATTACACGGCAGGGGTCTTCCTCTGCCGTTTTCGCTTGGCCCGTCAGAAAGGATTCACCATGTCCCGTTTTCGCTTCACTCGCGTCACCCTGCTTGCCGTCTTGCTCGCCGCCATCGGCTTCACACCACTGACGCACGCGCAGGAAACCCTTCGTGCCGAACTCGGCAAACCGTTGCAGCAAGCCCAGGACATGATGCGCGCGCAGCGCTACAAGGAAGCGCTTGCCAAGGTGCGTGAAGCCGACCGCATCGGCGCAAAAAATCCGGCCGAACAACTGACACTGGACCGCATGCGCGGTGCCGCAGCGCAAGGTGCCGGCGACAATGCCACGGCGGCCAAGTCATACGAAGCCGCGATCAATTCCGGCAAGATGCCCGCTGGCGACAACCTCAAGCTGATGCAGGCGCTGGCCATCCTGTATTACCGCGCCCAGGACTATGCAAATTCGCAAGTCTGGATCCAGCGCTACATCAAGGAAGGCGGCACCGATCCGCAAGTGCGCGGCTTGCTGGCACAAACCTACTTCCTGAACAACGACTTCGCCAAGGCGCAAAAAGAATTGCAGTCGACGATTGCCGCCGATGAGAAAGCCGGCCGTACGCCAGCCGAAGAAACCTACCAGCTGCTGGTCAGTACTGCACTCAAGCAAAACGACAGTGCTGCCTACGTGCAGGCAATGGAAAAGCTGGTACGCGCCTATCCGAAAAAACAGTACTGGGCAGAACTGGTCAACCGGCTGGCCAGCAAGAAAGGCTTCTCGGATCGTTTCGCGCTGGATGTATTCCGTTTGCGTCTGGCCGGTGGCCTGCTGAAAACGGCGGGTGACTACATGGAAATGTCGCAACTCGCGCTACAGGCCGGCTACGCCGCCGAAGGCAAGAAAATCGCCGACCTGGGATTCAAGGCTGGCATCCTCGGCGTTGGTGCAGAGGCTCCACGTCAGAAACGCTTGCTGGACCTGGCCACCAGGAATGCCGCCGCTGAAAAAGCCGGCTTCGCTGCGGCCGAAGCTGCCGCGCTGGCGAGCAAGGATGGCACGGAAATGGTCAATGTCGGCTTTGCGCTGGTCGCCGACGGACAGGCCGACAAGGGCCTGGCGATGATCGAGGACGGCATCAAGAAGGGCAACCTGAAACGTCTGGACGATGCGCGCCTGCACCTCGGTGTCGCCTACGCCAGCGCGGGCAAGAAAGACCTGGCGGCCAAGGCCTTCAAATCCGTCAAGGGCACCGACGGCGCGGCTGACCTGGCAGGCTTGTGGCTGGTGCAGACTACGACGCCGATGAACTGATGCTTGTTTTGCGGTGCAATGCCCTTCGGTTATTGCACCCTGCCTGCTGCGTTTTCGTGCCCACGCACGTGGCCTGACCATATCGGCCAACGCCAGCTTCGGCGGAGCATTCGCGTGGGCACGATACCGCCGTGCCTACCCTACGGCACTGTTGTCTTCGTAATCCGCTTTACAAGAATTTATGGGAATCAGATAATTATCGATATCTCATAAAAATAGATAAATCATGACATTTCGTCGAACTGCCCTCGCTCAGGAAATGGCGCAGCAACTGCTGCGGCCTTCATTTCTCGACACCTCATTGCGCTCCGGATTATTTCTTTCAGGCCAGCGGCGGGTCGGCAAGACGACATTCCTTGCCAGCGACCTGATTCCTGCTTTGGAGGAGTGCGGTGCCATCGTCATCTATGTCGACTTGTGGAGTCAACCACAAGCCAATCCTGCCGATCTGGTGCACGGTGCGATCCGCAAGTCTCTCGATGCGCTGCAAACGCCGGGCTCGGGCGTGCTCCGGAAACTAAAACGGATTACCGGCATGGAGGCCGGTGCAGCAGGCTTCAAATTCGGATTCAAACTCGCGGACGTCGGCAAGGAGGGGGGAGTCAGTCTTGCCCATGCGTTCACGGAGTTAATTGACCAAACTCAAACCGATGTGGTGCTCATCGTTGACGAGGTCCAGCACGCGTTAGGAAGTGCCGACGGTGACAACATGCTCCACGCA
>CANFED010000142.1 GCA_947445995.1 Oxalobacteraceae bacterium
GATATCGTCGTCGTCGACGACGAACACGACACCGGCACCGTGATACAGGAAATCCTGCAAAACGCCGGTGCCACGGTACGGCTGGCCAGTTCGGCCATTGAAGCGCTGGCAATGATTAGCGAACACCGGCCCGACCTGCTCATCAGTGATATCGGCATGCCACAAATCGATGGCTACCAGTTGCTGCATCTGTTACGCAAGCAAGACGCGCCGAACGTCTCCACGCTGCCGGCAATCGCGCTGACCGCCTTTGCCCGGCCCGAAGACAAGCGCCGTGCAATCGCTGCCGGCTATCTGATCCATCTTGCCAAGCCGGTCGAATCAGCTGATCTGGTCACCGCCGCGAGGCTGGCGGTGCGGCGGCCTAGCAGGATCGCAGGAACGGACTAGCTGGCAGGCATTCGCCTTGCCGAGGCAAGGCATTCATGCCCGGTTTCTTCAACTGCGCGGCAACAGGATCTGCCGTCCGACTTTCTGGATATCGGTCTGGCCGCACAACGCCATCGTGATGTCGAGTTCCTTGTGGATCACTTCGAGGCACTTGCTGACACCTTCGCCGCCCATCGCGCCTAGCCCGTACAGCACTGGCCGACCGATGTAGACGCCCCGTGCACCCAGTGCCACGGCGCGCAACACGTCCTGACCGGAACGCACACCGCCATCCATGTGCACTTCGATGCCATCACCGACGGCTTCGATCACGCCCGGCAATGCGGCGATCGACGACGCCGCACCATCGAGCTGGCGGCCACCGTGGTTGGAAACGATCAGCGCATCGGCACCGCTGCGCATGGCCAGTTGCGCATCTTCCGGGTCCATGATGCCCTTGAGGATCAGCTTGCCACCCCATTTGTCCTTGATCCATTGCACGTCGTCCCACGACAGCGCCGGATCAAATTGCTGTGCGGTCCAGGCCGACAGCGACGACATGTTTTCGACGCCCTTTACATGGCCGACGATATTACCGAAGGTACGGCGTTTGGTGCCCAGCATGCCAAGGCACCAGCCCGGCTTGGTCATCATGTTGACGATGTTCGGCAGCGTCAGTTTCGGTGGTGCCGACAAACCGTTCTTCAAATCCTTGTGACGTTGTCCAAGAATTTGCAAGTCCAGTGTCAGCACCAGTGCCGAGCACTTCGCGGCCTTGGCGCGGTCGATCAGATCATTGACGAAGCCACGGTCTTTCATCACGTAGAGCTGGAACCAGAATGGCTTGCTGGTATTGGCCGCGACATCTTCGATCGAGGCAATGCTCATCGTCGACAGCGTGAACGGCACACCGAACTTTTCGGCCGCACGCGCTGCCAGAATCTCGCCATCGGCACGCTGCATGCCGGTCATGCCGCACGGCGCGATGGCCACCGGCATCGTCGCGTTCTGGCCCACCATCGTGGTTTTCAGCGAGCGGTTTTCCATGTTGATGGCGACCCGCTGACGAAATTTCAGGTCATTGAAATCACTGACATTGGCGCGGTAAGTCGTTTCGGTCCAGGAGCCGGAGTCGGCATAATCGTAAAACATGCGCGGCACGCGGCGTTCGGCAAGGACACGCAGGTCTTCAATGTTGGTAATCATGGGATGGCGTCGGAAGGGTTGGTCAAGGCATTACTGTAAGCGCAATAACGCGCTAGCTGGTTGAAAGTTCTTCATCGATGCCAGCGGTAATGTACGAAAGCCCAACCAGTCTCGTCGCTGTGGGATACTGCGCGCACTCCGATTACGGCACTGCGCACCGCACTGCACACCTACCCCATGCAAGATTTCTGGCACAACTCCGGCTACAACCTGACCGATCGCGACGGCGACGGCAAACTGATCGTCAGCGATGCGCTGCTGCGTGCATGGTGGAAGCGACCCGAAGTCGCGCCAGTGCCGGAATCCTGTCCGGCAGAACTGGTCTTGCATCAGGCCCTGCTGGAAGCGCCCCGTCGGCCGGTCAGCGCAGCCGAACTGGCTGCACTGCAAGATCCCGATGCGCGCGAAAACTATGGCGTGATGCTGGCATTTCGCGATCGTCTGCTGGCAGCACCGACGCTGGAGGCAGCGTACTTCGCAATTTTCCGTGCAGGCGATGTGACAGTACCGCCGCTGTTCATCGATCAGCTGGTGCAACTGATCTTGCGCGGCATGCTCGATGGCACCGACGATGCCATCCTGGCCCGCACCGCCGAACTGTTTTTCAGGCCACAGAAAGTGGCGCTGGAAGACGGTGCAATCCTGCTCGCTGACGCCGCCACGGTCGAACTGCATGAGTCCGGCAGCAATTACGGCGACCTTGGCCGCTTGCTGGTCGAAGCCAACACCAAGCCGCGCCGGGTCGACCTCGATGTCCTCGAACAGGGCAACGCTGCACGCTACTGGCAACGCAATGAAGCCCACGACACGGTGCTGGCATTCGGTCAGGACCGGCCCGCGCTGAACGCGCTGTGCCGGCTGATCGAACGCTGGGTCCAGCATTTTTTCAGTGTCACCGTGACGGTCGAACCCGTACCCCGCATCGATGACAAAAAATGGGCCTGGCACATCGGACTCGATGCGCAAGCCACGTCGATCCTGAACGACCTGTACCAGGGCAAGTCGCTCGATGCCGCGCGCAACCGGCGCATCCTGTCGCTGTTCAAAATGACTTTTGCCGATCGCTCGCTGGTGCGGCCGGACGTTGCCGGCCGGCCGGTGTACCTCGCCTGCGCGATGGATGGCAAAGACCTGCTGCGCATCAAGCCGCAAAACCTGCTGCTCAATTTACCGCTGGCATCGATTTCCTGAGCATCGCCAACCGACTGCGGATCAGGTCATGAATCCGAGGTTCCGGTTTGCAAAGTTACCGATGCCCGGAAACACCTCGGCGATTTGTGACGCGTTCAGGCCAAACCAGCTAGCCAGCGTGGCACCGTACTGATCAACTGCATATTGCGGCAGCAAGCTGCCACCACCGACATCTTGTGCATGTCCGAGACCCGTCACCGGAAAAGCCCCGACGATATCCTGTCCGCGCACCGCACCGCCCATGACAAGGTGATGCCCGCCCCAGCCGTGATCGGTGCCATCGCCGTTGCCCCTGAAGGTGCGACCAAAATCGGAGGCCGTAAAAAGCGTGACTTGATTGCGCAGGTTGGCACCCAGCAGATTGCCGAGTACGCCATCGAAATACGCCATCGCATGGTCGAGCTGCGCCATCAATTCGGCATGTCGGCCAAGCTGATTGTCATGCGTATCAAAGCCACCCATGTTCACAAAAAAAACCTGACGTCTGGCACCGAGTGCGCTGCGACTGGCGATGACACGGGCCACTGTTTGCAATTGCACCGCCAGTGAATTCCTGGCCAGTCCGCCTTGTCGCGGGCTGCTGTACTGGCCCGGATCGGCAACCCCCGCCGCGCCCGCCGGCACCAGGCCGGTCGCCAGCTGGCTCTGTGCAGCGATCGAACGCCGCACCACTGCAGCATGTTCTTTCTCGAACAGATTGTTGCGATCGCTGCTGATGATGGCTTGCAGGGGATTGGCTGATGCGCTCGATCCGAACAACTCGCCACGCAGTCCATCAATCGGCACCGCACCCGCATCGGTAATCTGATACTGGTTGATGATCTGCCCGGCCAGAAAAACTGCATTGCCCGACACCGAAATCGAGGTAAAGATCGGTGCCGAATTGGATGCCACCAACAGGTCTCCCATCCGGCCGCCCCAGCCGGACCTGGCACCTTCGGGCATCGACGATTGCCATAGCGATTGCTGGTCGTTATGCGAAAACAGTTTTTGCGGCAGACGCACACTACGGGCCAGATACTGCGCGGCCGTGGTCGGCACCACCAGCGGTCCGACATTGGGGACAACCGCGAGACGGCCGGCGTCGAAGAGACCTTTGATTTGCGGCAAATTCGGATGCAGGGCAAAGCTGCGTCCGGCCTGCGCGGTTTTAGGCACGATAGGCAGCACGCCACCCGGACTACCGACGGCTGGCAACGCAATGACGGCACCATCGGTCGACGCGCGCAAGCGCAGGTACTCGGCCCACGACGTCGGATCGGTCGCCAGCACGGTATTGAAACTGTCATTGCCACCGTTCATGAACAGACAGACCAGGGCCTTGTAATCGGAGCCCGCCGTTTGCGCAGCCGCCGCACCGATGGTCGCCAGGTTGAGCGCGAACGGTGCGCCAGCGCTCCCGAGCAGTGACAGCGTGGAAGCCGTGCGCAGAAAAGCACGACGGGATGCACAGGGAGGATTGAAGCGAGTTGAATTCGTCATGGGGAACTCCGGCTTATTTCTGAACGAGGTATTCGGGCGACGCGAGTGCCAGAAAAACCGATAACCAGACGCGATTTTTTCTGGCCTCGGCGGCAGCGGCAGCATCGTCGGTCGGGACCGGAACCGAATTCACGGCGGCCACAATCTGGGCGCGCAATGCAGGACTCATCTGGTTCGCCAGCAGCATCAGGTTGACGCGATCCACCAGCTTGTCAGGCGTTTCGGCCAGATGGATCTCGGTGGCGTAATCGCTGCTGACATCACCATCGCGACCGATGCCGTCCGAGACGGCAACCTGCATCGTATTCAGATAACCGACCACCGAGGTATCCCCGGTGATCTGCATTTCGGGCGCAACGAGGTTGGCGTTGGCAATCGTCGTATTCGGCGGCACATAACCGGGCCGATAAAAATTGAACACCGACGGTGCCCGCAACGGCGACTGGCCAATCGAGTCGATCGCATCATCGGTATTCCCGATGAGATAACGCCCGGATGCCGACCTGGCCTCGAAGGCACGCATCCAGCCGGATAGTCGCAGCACCGGCTCGCGCAACTTGCCGGTATCGATCGCAGCGATGTTGCTGTCACTGCGGGCTTCCGGGTCCAGCAGGATGGCCCGGATCACGGCTTTCATGTCGCCGCGCACGCCCTGTCCGTTGTTGGCAAAGGCGGCGGCAACCCTTCCCACATAGTCAGGACTCGGATTACTGGTCACCAGTCGCTGTATCAACTGGCGACCAATGAACGGCCCGACATTCGGATGGGCGAACAGCCGGTCCAGCGCGATCTTGAGGCTGGCTTCCGGATCGGGCGTGCCTTGTGCCGGCACAGTGGTACCAAGGAAATTTTTTGCGGAGGTCGAGTGATATTGCGGATAGCTTTGCATGGCCTGCCATTCACGCTCCGGATTTTCAAAATCACCGACGAAGCGGTTGAGCGACTTGTCGGGACCGGCCCAGCTCCAGCCGGTAAACACCTTGGCCATACCGCTGATATCGGCGCTGGTGTACGTTTCAACGGGGGCACCGTTGACCAGTTTCTGACTGCCATCCGGGTTCAGTTCAAACAGGCCTATCGACATCAGCTGCATGACCTCGCGGCCATAGTTCTCGTCTGGCGCGCGGGTGTCCGATTCTTTCTGGTTATGCAGCGTACTCAGGTAAATCCCCATCGCCGGATGCAGCGAAACGGCTTCGAGCAAATTGCGGAAATTGCCGAACGCATGTGTACCCAGCATGTCGAGATAACTGGCAGCGAGAATCGGGTGCTCGCCAATCTCGCCTTCCTGCAGCGAGATCACGAAAATCTGCGACAGTGCATAGACCACTCTCTGTCGTAACTGGTCATCACCTTCGATGGCCTGCTTCCAGAATGATTCGAAAAGAGGCTCTTCGCCGAACACTTCGCCAACGCCCAATTGGGACTTGAGAGCACTGACGGTGTCACGATGGGAGGTCTGGGGGAGGGAGAATTGTTCGTTGATCCAGGCACTGATGCCGCTGGTAACGACTCTGTTGATGCTGCTGGTGTTGGCACCGAACGAGGCCTGGGACAGAAAACGAACGGCTTGCGTTGGGGTCGGCAGCGCCGTGACGACGAGTGGTTCGACCTTGCTGGCCGTGCCGGGTGCCCCCCCTGTGCCACTGCTGCCAGCGGCCCCCGGTGCAAGGTCTTCGTTGCATCCGCCAAGCAAAAGAGCCGAGAAGACAATGACGGTCCTAAAATTTCTAATAGGCATAATTTTTCTCCGGAACAAAAAAAGAGAACCTAAATTTGTACCGGCAAAACATAGCATCTGCTGATCCCGTCCTCCAGAAAATGGCTTCGACGGAAACAGACTTTTTTTGTTTTGTGTTCTTGAGGCGTCGCTGTCAGAGTTTTTGCCTCCGCAACTTCAATGCAACACGTTATATCTGCGCCCGTCGCGCATATCGTTGCGCCAAAACAGCACACACCATCAGTTGCAGCTGATGGAACAGCATCAGCGGCAGCACGACTGCCCCCAGTGCATGGCCGGAAAACAGGATTTTTGCCATCGGGATACCACTGGCCAGGCTTTTTTTCGAACCGCAAAACACGATGGTGATCTCGTCTTCCTTGTTAAAGCCAAGCATGCGGCTGCCGTACGTGGCGATGAGCATGATCGAACCCAGCAACAGCGCATCAATGAGCAGCAAACCGAGCAGCGAATGACTCGGCAACTGCTGCCACAAGCCCTGATTGACGGCTTCGCTGAAGGCGGTGTAGACCACCAGCAGGATGGCACTCTGATCGACCATCTTGAGCACTGACTTGTGGGCATCGACCCAGCCGCCTATCCAGCGCCGCAAGAGTTGGCCGGCAATGAACGGCAGCAGCAATTGCAACGCGATATTGCGAATCGCATCGAACGAACCCAGGCCGCCGCTGTGCGCAACAACGACCAGTCCGACCAGTACCGGCGTCAGAAAAATCCCCAGCAAATTCGACGCCGACGCCGCCACCACCGCCGCCGGCACATTACCGCGCGCCACCGAGGTGAACGCGATCGACGATTGCACCGTCGATGGCAGCACGCAGACGAACAAAATGCCGAGGTACAGGTCGGGCGTCACCAGCGGTGCCACCAGCGGTTTGAGCGCCAGTCCCAGCAACGGCAACAGCACGAAGGTGCAGACCAGCACCATCAGATGCAGACGCCAGTGCGTCGCGCCGGCGATCACCGCTTGCGGCGGCAGCTTGGCACCGTGCAGAAAAAACAGCAGGCAAATTGCCACGTTGGTGACGACGTTAAAGACGCCAGCCGTGGTGCCATGCGCCGGCAATACCGTGGCGGCCGCCAGCGTTGCCAGCATCATCAGCATGAAATTGTCAGGTAAAAAACGCGGGCGCTTCATCATCAATATCCTGCCACGCCGCCGTCGGAGCGCGGATCACTGGCCCCTTCGAGCATGCCGTCGGGATGTCGCACCAGTGCGCCAGCGTGCCCCATGGTTTCATCGAACGGCAGCAGGACTTCGACATCATGGCCGCGTGCGGCCAATGCCTCGACTACCGCTGAAGGAAAACGCTGTTCGAGTTTTAGTGTGTCGGTGCTCTGGCCCCAGGTGCGGCCGAGCAACCAGCGTGGTGCGGTCACTGCCGTTTGCAGTGGCTGACCGAACACGACATGGCGCGTGAACACCGCCGCCTGCGTTTGCGGCTGACCATCGCCGCCCATCGTGCCGTAGACCATCGTGCGGCCATCGTTGAGACGGGCCGCAGCCGGGTTGAGCGTATGGAATGGTTTCTTGCCGGGTCGTAGCGCCAGCAATTTGTCGTCATCGAGGCTGAACGATGCGCCGCGATTTTGCCAGTTGATACCGGTCACCGGTAGCACCACGCCACTGCCGAACTCGTGATAGATGCTCTGGATGAACGACACGGCCAGACCGGATTCATCGATGGTGCCCATCCAGATCGTGTCGCCCGGCCCTTTGCCGGCACCCCACGGGGCCGCTTCGCCGAGATGGATGGTCGCGGCCATGACATCAAGCCGCTCCGGTGCCAGCAGCGATTGCGGATCGACCGTCATGTAAGCGGGGTCGGTGATGAACTGGTCGCGCAGACCAAAGGCACGCTTGGTCGCTTCGACCACGAGGTGCACATGGTCGGCACTGTCGGCTTCGACTTGCGCCAGACCGGCACGATCGAGCAGTCCGAGGATCGCCAGCGAGACCGCGCCTTGCGTCGGTGGTGTCATGTTGAACACCGTTCCGGCCGAATGCGCGAGCTGCAACGGCGTCTTGCGCTGCGCGCGGCAAGCGGCCAGATCGGCACCAGCGAGCAGTGTGCCGACCGACTGCAAATCTGCAGCGATTTCAGTCGCCAGTTCGCCGCGATAAAAACTGTCGAGGCCGTCGCGCACCAGCAATCCCAGCGTGCGGGCCATCCTCGGTTGCACGAAGCGCTGACCGGCCAGTGGCAATGCACCGTCGATCAGAAAGGTGTCCGTGAAACCCGGTTGTGCGGCCAGTTCCGGCAGCTTGGATGCGGTCGCATTTTGCTGGCTGAGCGTGACCGGTACGCCGTCCTGTGCATAGCCGATCGCGTCGCGCAGCAGGCGCGCGAGTGGCAGTGTTCCGCCCAGCTCGGCGGCGACTTCCAGCGCCGCTTGCCAGCCACCGATGGTGCCGGCAACCGTGTTGGCGGCCAGCGGTCCGCGAATCGGAATGGCCGACAAGCCGCGACTGCGATAGGCCTCGATGGTCGCGCCCAGCGCGGCCTGACCACACGCATCGATGGCAATCGGCTCGCCACCCGGCGGCAGGATCACCCAGAACGAATCGCCACCAATGCCATTCATGTGCGGATAGACCACGGCGATGGTGGCGGCAGCGGCGACCATCGCTTCGATGGCATTGCCACCGTCACGCATCACGGCGAGGGCGGATTGGGAAGCCAGATGATGCGGGGCGACGGCGATGGCGTGGGTGGCGCGGGCAGTGTTCAACATGGTGGTCCTTGTTCTTGTTCGGTTAAGGTTATTCCGGATCGCACGGTATCACGCCGGCAGAATTTTTCCGGTGTCGGAGCCGGCGACGCGTGCCGTTGCGCTGCGTGCCGATACGAGATGCGCACGCATCTGGCGCTGGGCAGTCGTCACGTCATGTGCCAGCAGCGCTTCGATGATCACCGCATGTTCTTCATACGACGCACTCATCCGTTCGACATTGCGAAATTGCGAGCGCCGGAACGGCGCGATCCGGTGCCGCAAACCGAGCGTCATCTCGATCAGTACCGGGTTGCCGCAACCGTGGATGATGACCTGATGCCAGGCATGATTAAGCCGGTCATACAGGTCGACATCGCCGGCGCGCATCGCATCGCGCGACTGCGCATGCAGCGCGCTCAGGTGTTCCCGTTCGGCCACCGACATGCGGATTGCCGCATAGCGGGCGCAGGCGGCTTCGAGTTCGCCGATCGCTTCGAACATGCGGTCGCGCTGTTCCGGCGTCAGTTCGGCCACGACCGAGCCACGGTTCGGACGACTGACGACCAGACCCTGAATGGCCAGCTGCTTGAGCGCTTCGCGCACCGGTGTGCGCGAGACGCCGAACAGACCGGCCAGCATCGCTTCATCGAGTCGGGCACCGGGTTCGAAACGGCCGAGCACGATGTCGTCGGCGATCTGCTTGCTGATCTCGTCGGCCCGCGCGCCGCGCAAACGTTCGGGCGCGTTCATGCCGGCACCAGCGGATGCCAGCATGCCAGCCGCGTTGCCCCGTTGGCCAGTACCGGCGGAACCTCGTTCAGGCAGCGCTCGCTGGCCTGCGTGCAGCGCGGCGCAAAACTGCAGCCGGACGGCAAAGCAGCAAGATTGGGCGGTGCACCGGGAATCGCGATCAACGGCTGGCCACGATGTTCGGCCGATACCGTCGAGGCCAGCA
>CANFED010000143.1 GCA_947445995.1 Oxalobacteraceae bacterium
GCTTCAGCGATGCGTGACCGAAGATTATCGAGTCGACTCAGGTCGAATTCCTTTTCAGAATAATACTGCCCCATCCTGCGTGCAGCCTGCGGGCTCATTACTCGATAAGTCCCAACTACTTTGAGCGACCGCGTATCTCTCACGATCAGGTGATCGCAGCAAAGATCGAACTCATCGCGGTCTAACCCATCCCGGTTTTCGAGAGCCGACAGGCCCATGCTCTCTATGAAAACCTTGTAGCGCAGGCGCTGAACTTCACGCACCTCCTCCTCAGTACTTGCAACACTCAGGCATAGGGTTGCAGGATCAGGCGTGCCGCTAGTTGCTGTCGTCGTAAGAAATCGCATTTTTTACCCTGGTCATTATCACGACCAAAGCCTAACTACCGATTACTTCGAGAAAATGACAAATAGATGTCAATTTCGTGACACAACAACAATCCAGAGGTGCAGCAACTTTTACTTTTCTTTTCTTGGACGCCCTGGCTTCAACGGAGACAGCGCAGCTACAGCGCCTTTTAATGCTGCCAGATCAAGGTCCCGTATCAGCACGACACCGATGCGCAGGAGTTCACTTTTCTTGACTTCAAAGCCAGCTTTCAGGCAATTTTTTTTAACGTCGCCCAAAACGGCATATTCCACTTCTGGCATCGTAAAACTGTCTCGTATCAATTTTGCTTTTTTGACTTTTTCCTTTATCTCTGGAACAACAGCAGATGAAGGCGAACTCTTTGGAAATGCAATCGACGGGCTAACTTTAGCTTGCGCAGGGAGCTTTGCAGGTGGTTTGGCCGGCAACTTGGAGCGCGCGGCAGGTGCGACCACTGCGGGCTTTGCGCGACTGGTTCTTACCGCTGCGGATTTGGCTACAACAGCAGGCTTTATCGGTACCGTAGCGGTCGGTTTCACCGCAGCAGCCGGCTTGGCTACCGGAACAGCCTGCGCGGCTGGTTTTTTTACAGATGTTTTTGACGGCGAGTCGGTAGTCATGTTTTCCTCGTTTTTTAATAATCGTATAAACAATATAAACCGTTTATTATTACCATGCAACAAAGAAGCTAGCCAATGTAGCGAACTGAGAAGTCAACCCCGACTTCAAGCCAACATTCGCGCTCCTTGTCCATCCAGTAGGCCAGGGTTGGATGGAGAACGATCAGGTCATGCCGAATTTCGATTTCGATTTTTCCCTTCATGCGAGGTCGGAGCTGTCCCAAATCCATGTCAATTCGTGCGTGCATTAACAAGACCGCGAGTCGCATGGCCAACACGGCCTTGGCGAAATCGGTATCTGTCAGTAAATCGTTGAGTTTCCGCAAATTACCTTTTTGCCCCAGTATCAGCGCGCTCATCGTGCGTTGCTCGCGCGTCGTGAACCCTGGCAAATCACCGTGTTCAATCATGTACGCGGCATGTTTGTGATATCCGCTCTGGGAAACCGCAATCCCGACTTCGTGCAACAGCGCACTCCAGCGCAACAACTTGACGCAAGTGTCGGACGCCGGCTTGAGTTGGGCGTAGATCGCACTGGCGGAAACAGCAACCTGACTAGCGCGTCCCTCATCGGCTCGAAAACGCTGCAAGAAGCTGCGCACTGATTGCTCCCGCCTGTCCCGCTTGGTTGCACGTAACTGCAGTTCCCACAGCACCCCCATCCGCAAACCTGCTTCGATCGGTGCCAGCACGCTGATACCGAGCTCCTGCATCAATCCGATCAGGATCGCTAGCCCGCCGACCATCACCGCAGCCCGCTCCGGCTTCATCCCTGCCAGATCGATTTTATTAATCTGACCAGCATCGATAAAACGGCGCATCAGCGCATCAAGGCCGGAAACCGACAACCGGCCGTCACCCAATCCATTACGGGCAATAACCTCGGCAATCACACGTATCGTCCCTGAGGAACCATAGGCGACATTCCAGAAGCGCGGATGATAGGGCGGCGCAGCATCCTCGAACACTGACCGCGCTGAAAGAATGGCCTTTTCGTACGCAGCGGCGGTGATATTTCCGTCAGAAAAAAAGGTCGCGCTTTGTTTCACGGTCCCGATGCCAAACGACTCGACACGCTCGATCTCAGGACCAAACCCCAGCACCAGTTCGGTTGAACCACCGCCGATGTCAATGACCAAGCGGCGTTCATGTTCAATATCCAGCGTGCTGGCCACACCCAGATAAATTAACCGCCCTTCTTCTTCGCCAGAAATGATCTCGATCGGATGCCGGATTGCTTTTTCAGCCAGCGGCAAAAATTGCGCTGCGTTGTTTGCGATGCGCATGGTGTTGGTAGCCACCACCCGCACTGCAGTTAATGGATAAGCACTTAACACGTCGGCAAAACGCACCAGGCAGGCAATCGCCGACTGCATCGCTGCATCGGTCAGATTACCTTCGCGATCCAGACCTGCGCCTAACCGAATCGGCTCACGGGCGGTCTTGATGATACGAATGGCACCCTCTTCATAACGCCCGATGTGCAGGCGAAAACTGTTCGATCCCAAATCCACTGCAGCGAACATGCCATCTCTCTTTTCTATGATTGCGTCACAAGTAACCAGCGAGGAGTGTACGTTATGGCGAATTGATATAAACGATATTGCCAATTAAATTTCATCTTGCAAAGCCTTCATTAAAGATATGACAACGATGTGACTGCTCAATGACCATGCAGCGGTCAAGTACAATCAAGTCAAATCCTGACAAAGCGTGGCCGCAGTCCGGCCGTTGATTCCTTTTACGACAGCCTTCAATGACAAGTAAAAAAACCATTCTGGTCACCGGTGCAGCCGGCTTCATCGGCTCCCACACCTGTGTCGAATTACTCGCTGCCGGCTACGACGTAATCGCACTCGACAACCTGTGCAACAGCTCGCCCTTGTCGCTAGAGCGTGTCCGCCAAATTGCCGGCCGTCCAGTCGCTTTTCGGGAAGGGGATGTGCGGGAACGAAACGTACTGCGTGACATTTTCAGCCACAGCAAGATCGATGCAGTGATTCATTTTGCCGGATTAAAAGCCGTCGGCGAATCCGTCGCCAAACCGTTGATGTACTACGATAACAATGTGGGCGGAACCATTACTTTGCTGGAAGAAATGCAGCGCGCCGGTGTGCATCACGTTGTTTTCAGTTCTTCAGCGACGGTCTATGGCGATCCGGAAAGCGTACCGATTCGCGAAGACGCGACTCTGTCGGCGACCAATCCTTACGGCAGGTCAAAGTTGATGGTTGAACAATTACTGGGAGATCTGGCGAAATCCGATCCAACATGGGCCATCGGGGTATTACGTTACTTCAACCCGGTCGGTGCCCATGCGAGCGGATTAATCGGCGAGGACCCGCGCGGCATACCGAATAATCTGATGCCTTATGTTGCTCAGGTCGCCGTTGGTCGGCTGAAACAATTATCGGTCTACGGAAATGATTATCCGACGGTTGATGGGACAGGCATGAGGGATTACATCCATGTGGTCGACCTCGCAATCGGGCATGTCGCCGCGTTACGAGAGCTTTTTGAAAGCAACAAAGGTTTCACGGTCAATCTCGGAACGGGCGATGGATATAGCGTACTGGAAGTCGTGAGTGCATTCGAACTCGCCAGCGCCCGGAAGGTACCGTATCAAATCACCGCGCGACGCCCTGGCGATATTGCCAAATGTTTTGCTGACGCCAGCAAGGCGCTAGACCTGCTTGGCTGGAAAGCTGAACGGGGAATCGCCGAGATGTGCGCCGATCACTGGCGGTGGCAGAGTCATAATCCGCAAGGATTTGTGGCGTAAGTAGTTATCCGGCACGCCGAGGATAGCCCTCGGCGCTGAGTCGCTGCCAGATGCGTTCCTTGGCGGAGTCACTGAAGAAAACCCACTGAGCGACTTCAGCGACTGTGCGGCCGCAACCACGGCAAACATCATCGAACGTGGTCGAGCAAACAGCCACGCAAGGCGTATCGGGACGAACAGGCAATTGGGTCATGAGGTAGCGTCAATGTTTGGAATAGGTTGATTATCCACCTGCACGGCAATCACGGCTTGATACCTAGTAATGAGAGCGGGTGTCACAGAATTGAGTTAGCTTGTTGAAGTCACGTTGAAGTTCCAGCATTTGCTCGGCACGGGCCAGTCGAACCAGACTGTTGAGCGCGTCACGATAGCGCGCGCGGCAAGGTTCGGTATCAATCTGGGCGTGTACCACCGACACCATGATGTCGATCACGTCGGACGAGTTAAGTAATTTGGTTGTCATGTTTTCTCCGTATTATTGCAACTTGGATAATTATTTTTTAATTATGCTTACTCTTTAAGTCGATCTAACGGAAAGGAAAGTTCCAAGACGCATTGATCAACACACAATATTTAATACTTCACCAGCAGCTTCCCTGCCTGCTACTAAAAGTTACATTTAGTAAAAAAACATGTAGTATTGGTTGCGAAGGCAAACTTCTGATGAATATACGGGCCTACGAATTCAGGCAAAGAGACTGATGAAAATTGCGGATATGAATTTTCTCGTCGTGCAAGAGGACGCATTGCAGCGTCATAAGCTGGGTCTTGTGCTAGGTAACCTGGGTGCTCGCAACGTCATCGATTCACCAGATGGCGCATCTGCCCTGGCAGTGCTGCAAGATCAATCTCAATGCATCGATATCGGTTTCATTGACCTGCAAATGCCTGGCATGGACGGAATGGAGTTGATCCGCCACATGGGAGGCTTCGATAGCGCCACGGCGATCATCATGTCCGGCGTCGTTGATCCTTCACTGATTTTTTCAGTCGAAACCATGTCCAAGGCCTATGGCATCAACTTGCTTGGATTCGTACAAAAGCCCGTCACGAACGAAACCCTCACCGCATTAATTTGTAGCTATACCGCCCGCCGCCACCTCGATGATTATTGCGCAACAATGATCACGCCACTGTTCAGCATCGACGATATCCTCCTGGCGCTTGATGACAAACAGATACGTCCCTGGTTCCAGCCAAAGGTCGACCTGGCCAGTGGCCAGGTCCGTGGCGTAGAGGCATTTGCGCGCTGGCATCACCCACAGTTTGGCATCGTTCTGCCTGCTCACTTCATACCCGTACTTGAGCAACATCAACAACTGGACCGGCTCACCAGCACCATGATTGATCAGTCTGCGGCGGCATGTCGTTGCTGGCATGACGCTGGCTTTCTGATCTCGGTCTCGATCAATCTTGGTTCGGCCTTGCTGCTCGATCCGCGCATCGCCGACCGGATTGCCGAACAAGTCGCTGCGCATCGCCTTGACGCGCCTTTCGTGATTTTCGAAATCACCGAATCAGCACTGCGCAGCGAAACGCCAGCCTGTCTTGAAAACATGCTGCGACTGCGCATGAAAGGCTTCGAACTATCGGTCGATGACTACGGCACCGGCAACACCAGCATGCAACAACTGTTGCGCATCCCGTTTTCCGAACTCAAGATCGATCGTTCTTTTGTTGCAGGAGCTGCGGAAAACACTGAGCTCGCCCTGGTACTGAGTTCGTCACTGGCGCTGGCCCGAAAACTGGACCGTTTGTCGGTCGCGGTTGGCATAGAAACCCGCGAGGAATGGGACCTGTTGAAAAAAATGGGCTGTACCTATGGCCAGGGGTACCACATCGCCAAACCGATGGAAGCAGCAGCATTGCCTCACTGGATGGCAGAGTGGTCGCATTTTTTCTGATTTCGTTCGTGGTACCGTTCGCCCATGAAACCAACCACCCTCACCAACTTGAAAAATCCACACAAACAGCGCATCGCGCTGGTACTGCAAGGCGGAGGTGCACTCGGGGCCTATCAGGCCGGCATCTACCAGGCACTCGATGAACACGATCTGACACCCGACTGGGTGGTGGGAACATCCATCGGTGCGATCAATGCGGCCCTCATCGCCGGCAATGTCAAGTCGATGCGCATGTCACGTTTGCGCGAATTCTGGGATCGCGTGTCCCACGCAGATGGATTCGACCTCAACCAGGTCACGGATGAGGCGCGTCGCCTCAATACAATGCTGGCCACGATGGATGCCATGACGCGCGGCGTGCCCGGATTCTTTACCCCGCGCCCGTTCAGTCTGTTTCCGCTCGGGATGTCGGTCGATCCGGAGTTCGCCAGCTTCTACGACACGACCGCATTGAAAGAGACGCTCAACGAGCTGGTCGATTTCGATCTGATCAACTCAAAGGACCAGATGCGTTTGAGCGTCAATGCATTGAAGGTCACTACCGGCTCGCTCACCAGTTTCGACAATGCCCACCAACATCTCGGCGTCGAGCACATCATGGCCAGCGGCGCATTGCCGCCTGGCTTTGCGCCAGTGCGAATCGATGGCGACCTGTACTGGGATGGCGGCCTGTATTCGAATACGCCGCTCGATACCGTACTCGATGACGAACCGCGCGTGAATACGCTGTGTTTCATGGTCGACTTGTGGAGCGCAGATGGACCGGAACCGGTCACGCTGGATCAGGTTCAGACACGTCAGAAAGACGTGATGTTTGCATCTCGCTCCCATCAGGTCATCACCGAATACCTGAAGCTGCATAATCTGCGCCGGACACTGCATGCCGTGCATGACCGGCTGCCTGATGAACTGAAAACGGTCGACGACATCCAGCAACTGGCTGCGTTGGGATGTGACACCACAATGCATATCGTGCGTTTGCCGTATGCCGGGCGCGACTGGCACATGGCATCCAAGGACATCAATTTTTCAAAAGGGTCGGTCGCCTGGCGTTGGGAGCAGGGCTATCAGGATGCCATGCGCGCGATCGGCTCCGGCAATTGGCTCACGGCGGTACCCGATGATGTCGGCGTCATCGTCCATGAATTACCGCCTTATCGCGCCGGCATCTGACCCTTCCGGTCAGTCGAACACCAGGTTATAGAACAGTGACAAGGCACTACGCGCTCCCGCTTCCGCTTCCACCGTCAGTTTGGGCGTGAGCGTGTACTTGAAATGCAGCACGCTACTGGTGTTTTCCAACCCCTGTTCATAGCTGACATACAGACGCGCCGAAATCTGCTTGCCGACGGTAACGATGCGCTGCTGCAATCCATCGTTACTCTTGCCGACGCTAAAATTTTCCAGCCCGAACGACGAGGCCAGCTGTGACTCCACTCCTGCTGCAGCCCCCTGCGACAACAGCGACGCAGCAGCAGCTTGCAGTGCCCCGGCGTCACCGCTACCGGCACTGGCCAGCGCGCGTCCGAGTACCAGCCACGACAGCTTCTCGGCATCCGGCACGGTCGGCTCGGACACCAGCGTGACACGCGGCACCAGCACCGTACCGCGCACGGCCACGCCCGCCTCGACTTCAGCGCCGCGCCGCATCGCCAGAATATCAAGCGAAGGATTATTCAGCGGGCCATTGAAGCGCAACACACCCTGCTCGATCGCCAGCTTGCGACCGTAGGCGCTGTACGTACCACGCACGATGTTGAGCGTGCCTTGTGCGCGCAGCGGTTCTCCGCTGGTGCTGACCAGTCGCATGTTGCCGTTAAGCACAGCATCGAGGCCACGGCCGCTCAGCGCCACACCCGTTCCAAGGTCAATGCCCACATCGATTGTTGCGGCCACCCGCTGCCCGCTTTTGACCGGACTGCCAAGAACCACCACATCGCTCGACAACTCCGGCGCATCGGCGCGCCCGAGATCGAAGCTGCCGGAGTCCACCTTGAAGGCACCGCTAATCGTCGCGCGCTGGTCGCGCCAGCCGATGTCGCTTTGGCCACTCAACACCAGCTTGCGGTCGCTCCGATTGAGCAGCGGAAAATGATCGGCCTGCAGGCTGATTTGCGCCTCCGGCAAACCGCTGGCCAGGTTGATCGGACCGCTCGCATCCAGCGTGCCACTACCGCTTTCAAAATGCAGCTTGCGAACCAGCAAGCGCTCGCCTTCGAAGGTACTGTCGAACACGCCTTTGCGTAAATCAATACCCTGCTCCGCCAGCACCACGCGCAGACCGCTAGCAGCAATATTGCCGCCGAAACGCGGACGCGCGACGCTGCCGCTAATGGTGATGGCGCTTTGCAACTGCCCTTCGGTAACCAGTCCGGCCATCGCCAGCGGACCGACCCAGTTCAGCGCCGGGATCGTCAGCTTGACCGACGCATCGAGCGCCGCATCGGGTGGCAACGTGAAGCGCGCCTCACCGCGGCCGGTCGACGTCGTACCCGCCACGGCAATCCGGCCGAGTTGCTCTCCCTCGATCGCAACACGGGCATCGAGCCGTCCATCGACGGCGTCCAGTGCGGCTTCGAGCCGCGTCAATCCCAGCGCCACCGGTTTGCTGCCGCGCACCGTCACGTCACCCTGTTCGCGCTGGATCCGAATGCTGCCGCTGAGGGCGTCGGTCATCTGCAAATTCCAGCTGCCGCCCAGCTTCAGATCGGTCGCCACCGGTGGTGACTGCTGGAGAGCTGCCAGCAGCGCCGCCACATCGAGACGGGCAAAACGTCCGCGTGTCGAAATGCCCTTGTCGTCGCTCAGCAATTGCTCGACCGTCAGCGTGGTGTTATCCGTTTGCAGCCGGAAATCATCGAGTGCCAGGCGCTGCCGGGATACCGACAGTGAGGCCGGTGCCAGCAGCTTCAGACTGTATTTGCCGCTGCCAGCTAGCGTGTCAATACGACCTTGCCAACGCGCATCCTGCCCCGCCACGGCCAGGCCGCCAGTGGCACCCACACGCCAGCGTTGGGAAGGCTCGCTAATAGTTGCTATCAGAAAATGCTGCGCAGTCGTTCCACTGACCGTCAGCGCAAACTGCTCGGCGACAATGCCACTGGCGCGCAAACCATTCCCAGCAATCGTGATCGCCAGCGGCGCTTGTTGCTGCGTCGAAAAATCAAGTCGCGCAGTCAGGCGATCGAGTTGTTGTGCCGCATTCTTGAGACCGCTGGCCTCGGCCTCGACGACCGCGTGATCGAGCGAAAACGCTTGTTGCGGATCGATACGTACTTCGGCCTTGCCTTGCAGACTGGCGATCTGCAGGGCACCGGGCAAACGCACATCGGAGGCTTTCCATTCAGCGGTCACGGCCGGTTTGCGCAGGTTGCCACGCACGGTGCCACTGGCCGTCATCGCCCCGCCGAAAGCCGGACCCAGCTGTGCGAGCGTTGGTGCATCAAGCTTGAACGACAGCGTCGATTGCGCCTGTGCCAGTTCGCCCTGCATGCTCAGACGGTTATCACCCGCCACCAGCAACAAGTTCGGCACCCGCAGCGTATCGGCACGCAAACTGGCCTCGCCCTCACCGCGCAAAGGCTGACCGGCGATCCGGCTATCGACCAACCGAAAGCGCACATCGGCGGTCCGCTGGGGCACCAGCGCACCGGCCAACGAGAACTCGCCAGTCAGCTCCAGCGCCGGCACAGTGGCGAAAGTGCCGAGATCCTGCAGGCGCAAGCGCGCCAGCTTGCCGTCGAGCGCGAACGCCTGCGTGCCATCGAGCGCCAGCTTCCCGCTCGCGTCCAGTCGCCCATCAGCCAGCCGGAGTGCGGCGCGCTCCAGTGTCAGCGCCGCACCAGCCAACGTTGCCTGCGCCGACAAGGTTAACTTGTTGCGCCCGACCGCCTGGTTCAAGTCGAGTGTCAGCGACTGCTTGCCATTTTCTGCGAGCAGGCCGAGGCGACCATCGA
>CANFED010000144.1 GCA_947445995.1 Oxalobacteraceae bacterium
GGCAGGTTCTGGCGATCGCCGAGTTGCTCGAAAAAATGTCCCCATGGACCAAACGGCAAACAGCCGGCAACCGTGAAAGAGACCGTCATGCTGGCAATTGATCTGCTCGTTAATGGTTTGATCTTCGGACTGTTTTACGCACTGATGGCCGTTGGCTTGGCCATGATCTTTGGCGTCTTGAAGGTAGTGAACTTTGCCCATGGCGAGTTCTACATGTTGGGTGCTTATGCCTACGTACTCGTCTCGCTAAAATTAGGTGTCTCGCCATGGATCGCCTTACCCATTGCTGCGGCTGTAGGGGCCGCTGTCGGTTGGCTGGTGGAGCGCACGCTGATGCGCCCGCTATACAGCGGGTATGCCAGCTGGAGCATCATGAAGGATGAATATGCCGTCGTCGTCACGTTTGGTCTGTCGCTTCTGCTGATCAACCTTGTCGACAAAGTCGTCGGACCCTATCCGATGCGCGGCCCGGAACTCATCGAAACAAGCCGGTTCGCACTCGGACCCATCATGCTCAACGGTCAAAAGCTGATTGCGGCGGGGATCTCTCTGGCGGTGCTCATCGGACTTGCCCTGTTCATCAAAAAATCACTATGGGGGCGGCAAATTCAGGCGGTTGCACAAAATCGCCTGGGTGCTTCGTTGGCAGGAATTGACGCCACGCGCACCACCAGCATGATCTTTGCCATTGCGGGTTTGCTCGCGGCCTTGTCCGGCGCTTTGCTCGCACCGGTGATCAATCCGTCTCCGGATATCGGCGCGTTTCCTGCCATCAAATCCTATGTCATCGTCGTGCTGGGTGGAATGGGTTCGATTTGGGGGGCGATGATTGCAGCCTTGTTCCTTGGTGTATTCGAGGCATTCTTCGCGGTGTATGTGTCTTACGCCTATCGCGATGCGTTCGGATTGCTACTCCTGATCCTGGTCCTGATATTCAGACCGCAAGGTTTGTTCGGCGAGAAAGGTCGGGAAGTATGAGCACCCCTCGCAATCTATGGGCCAACCGGCTACGTACGGATTTTCAGGCAGCGTTAGGCATGACCGTCGTACTGGCCTGCATCCCGTTATTCGTCAGCTCGCCGTATTCGCTTGGCATCGTCATCATCAGCATGTACTTCGCGATGCTGGCGATGGGATGGAACCTGCTAGCCGGATTCACCGGCCAGTTCTCCCTTGCGCCTGCCGCTTTCGCCATGCTTGGCGCCTACACGACGGGACTGCTTAATTTTCATTTGAAAACGCCGCTTGCGCTGGGCCTTCCGGCAGCAGTGCTGGCGACCGCCTTCATAGGATGGGTGCTGGGACGGCTAATTCTTCGCCTGCGCGGACCCTATCTGGCACTCACTACCCTGTCGTTTGCCGAGATCGCACGGGTCGTCATCAGTAATTCGTATGAATTCACGAGAGGTGACCGGGGACTGAACGTACCAACGCTGATGCAAAGCCGGGTCGGTTACTACTATCTGTTTTTGGCGGTACTGCTGTTCATGTTGATCGGACTCTATCTGCTCATGCGCTCAAAGGTTGGACGTTTTTGGCTGGCAATCCGGGATGATTCAATCGGCGCGGAAACGCGCGGCATCGATGTGGTGCGATATAAAACCCTGGCCTTTGCCCTGTCATGCGCCATGTGCGGCTTCGCCGGCGCACTCTACGGCACCTTCAGCCAACTTGTCAGTCCGGAACTCGGCCTGCTGTTGCAAACGGGACTGGTCATTTCGATGGTCGTCATTGGGGGCATCGGCACCCTGTCGGGTCCGATCCTCGGCGCGCTGCTGGTTTATCTTTCGTCAGAATGGTTGCGAGAAATTGGCGGCGTGCAATTAATTGTCTTCTCTGCGCTCGTCATCCTGTTCGCGCGTTTCTTCCGCACTGGAATCTGGGGTCTTATTACTAACTGGCGTCCGCGTGACAAGTCCAAATCTGATGCTGCCCGGGAGCCAACATGAGCCTGCTCGTGACAAAAGAGCTGACACTCCATTTTGGCGGCGTCGCAGCTGTCGATGGCGTGAGCATTGAAGTCGAAGAAGGTGAAATCCTCGGCCTGATCGGGCCCAATGGATCAGGCAAGACAACGGTTCTCAATATGCTGTCAGGATTTCTCCGCCCCGATGCAGGCGAAGTTATTTTTGCAGGTGAAAATGTAACGCGCCTGACAACGGTTCAACTGGCTCAGCGCGGCTTGCTGCGCATGTTTCAGATGACACGGGTTTTCGGACGAGTCACAACACTGGACAATATGCTGGTAGCCGGGATGGCCATGGGACTGAGCGAAAAAGAAGCCAATCAACGCGCTCAGGTGTTACTGAGCGAACTGGCCATGACGCATGTCCAGTATCTCAATGCGGGCGAGTTATCAGGAGGTCAGCGAAAACTTCTCGAGTTCGGCATGTGCTTCATCAAACCTCCGAGAATGGCCCTGCTGGATGAACCCTTTGCCGCCGTCCATCCGGTGATGCGGGAAGCCATGGCTAACTTCATACGGCGCCGACATGCCATGGGCCAGACCTTTGTTCTTGTCAGTCACGACATGCCTATCGTTATCGAATTATGTCAGCGCTCCATTTGTATGAATGCAGGCAAGGTCATTGCTGTGGGATCGACCCGCAGCGTATTGGAAAGTACGCCGGTGATAGAAGCCTACCTTGGGGACTCAAGCCATGACTG
Organism: Oxalobacteraceae bacterium; assembly: GCA_947445995.1. Classification (GTDB taxonomy): domain Bacteria; phylum Pseudomonadota; class Gammaproteobacteria; order Burkholderiales; family Burkholderiaceae_D; genus Actimicrobium. The sequence goes on from CANFED010000144.1 coordinate 2,668, forward strand.
AACTTCTCTTAAACGTCGAAAATGTAACGGCAGGCTATGCGCAGGACATCGACGTCTTGCGTGATGTTTCACTCCAAGTTCATGCCGGGAAAGTAAGTGGATTAATAGGCTTGAACGGTGCGGGAAAATCGACGGTAGTAAAAACAATCTGCGGATTTTTAACCCCCAAAGCGGGGAAAGTCAGCTTTCTTGGCGAATCTATCGCCGGGGTCGGACCACACCAATTGATTGATCTTGGTATCTGCTGCATTCCGCAAGAATCCAGCCTGTTTCCCTATTTGACCGTTGAGGAAAATCTTCTGTTGCCGCTGCAGGGCCGCAGGAAAAAATTTGCCGGCGTCATTGCGCAACGCTTTGAGGAAGTACTGACCGCTTTTCCTGCCGTTCGAGAAAAACGACGAGCACAAGCAGGTGATCTTTCCGGCGGGCAGCAGAAACAGGTTGAGTTTGCCAAAGCCTGGATGCAAAACCCCCGCATGTGTCTGATCGATGAACCGAGCATCGGACTGTCGCCGATCATTGCCGAAGAAGTCTTTACCTGGATAGAAAAATTTACCCAAGCCGGCATGGGGATTTTATTGATTGACCATAATGTAAGACGCGTCGTGCGCATGTCTGATCACGTCCATGTATTAAGTCTTGGCCGCATTACTGCGGCTGGTAAAAAAGAAGAGTTTCAGGGCGATCTTCATGAACAGGTCAAGCAATGGTTAGGGCTGAATTTTTAATGCGCCATATCGAATGCAATAGCGTCACCGCAAAAAACTTTCTCCGCTTCGGATTGGTCATCGACCCCGATAACTGTGCACCTGAGCTTATTAACGACGGAACGACAGAACGATTCCCGGAACTGGCCTCCTTCGACTCGGAGTATGAGGTCGGTGCTCCACTCATCGGGATTTACATTGCAAAAGCACGCCGCTTTCCGCTGGAAATTACAAAGCTGGAACGTCATCAGCAAGCCAGCCAGGTTTTTATTCCCATGGGCATGCACCGCTTCATTATTATCGTCACAACCGGACGGGATAATCCTGAATGGGAAAATGTCAGCGCATTTATCACCTCACCAGGTCAGGGAATCAGCTTGCATAAAGGAACCTGGCATCACGGCTTAATTGCCCTCAATGATGCAGACCGATTTGCTGTTATTGAGGGACGTAATTTCAGAGAGGACACGCAAGAACACAATGCCCCGGAAAGACTTGTCCTGAATGCTCCCGATATGGCAAAAATCACCTGCTAAGTAGGTCTGCTTGTGTTGGATGGAGGAGTCCGACATGTGTTCCCACTGTTTTCCGCAATCAAAGCCATCTGGAGAGGCGACTAATTCAGTAACGCCTCGCGCAACTCGACTATGTAAAAGACAAGGACAAACATGTCAGACAACTCAGTAAAAACCGCTGCCAACGATGCTGTTGAGCTGACACGGACGCTGCTCCGCATGAATACGATTAATCCACCCGGCAATGAAGACCAGTGCACCATGTATCTGGCAGAGCTGCTGTCAGCCGCAGGTTACGACTGTCGTCTGGTCGACTTCGCACCGCACCGCAGCACCCTTGTTGCGCGTATTGGCGGGCACCCTGACAAGCCACCCATTTGCTTCACCGGGCATGTCGACGTGGTACCACTCGGCACAGTGCCATGGCAGCATGACCCGTTCGACGCAGAAATTGTGGATGACAAACTGTACGGTCGCGGCTCCAGTGACATGAAAAGTGGTGTTGCGGCCATCACCGTCGCAGCGATCGCCGTGGCCAACGAGATCAAGGAAAGCGCGGGCCTGACCCTGATCATTACGGCGGGCGAGGAAATCGGCTGCGAAGGCGCATTCCATCTGGTTGGGCTAGAAGATGTAGCCGACATCATTGGCAAGGCTGGCGCACTTGTGGTGGCGGAACCGACCAGCAATGAACCCTTGGTAGGCCATAAAGGCGCGTTCTGGCTCAAAGCCAGTGCGACTGGTGTGACCGCGCACGGATCCATGCCCGAGGCCGGCGACAATGCCATTTACAAAATCGCGCGCGCTGCATTGGCGTTGGAAGACTTCACTTTTTCCACCCCGGCCCATGCACTGATGGGACAGGGCACGCTCAACGTCGGCACTGCACGTGGTGGTTTGAATATCAATTCCGTGCCGGACGCGGCCGAGATGACCATCGATATTCGTACCGTTGCCGGACAGGATCACGGTCAGATATGGCATTGTCTGTGTAACCGCATGGGTTCGGGCATCGGTCTGCAAACCCTCCTGAACCTTGAAAGCGTCTTTACAGAACCTGAAGATCCCTGGATACGATCAGTATTTGCGCGTTGCCAGCCGTTGTTTGACAGCCCCCTCAAACCAAAGACCATCTCGTATTTCACTGATGCAGCGGCTTTACGCGGACCGCTAGGAATGCCACCAACCGTCATTCTTGGGCCGGGAGAACCAGGCATGGCGCACCAGACGGACGAATTTTGCTACGTTGCACGGATTGGTGAAGCAGAAAAACTGTTCCGCCACATCATGTTGGACTGGTGCAAATGATCAGGACGCCCTGATATTGATGCCATTCAAAATCAGATTGCGCTTTTCTTGCGCACACGGTGGGCACGTTTTTGCGCGTTCACAATGTGCGTTTTCATGTCGCTGCTAGCTGCTTCCGGATCATTTTTCTTCAACGACGCGACGATACTGCGATGTTCAGCAACGACGGATCGGTGATTCGTCTCCGGCGTGTCAAGGAATGCAATGCTCTTGCTCTCTGTCATGACCATGTTGAACGTGTCAAGAATTTCAAGTAATAGCGGATTACCTGACAATTCAGCGAGTTTGCGGTGGAATTGGCTATCCGCCTTGCTCATTGCGGCCAGATTGCCGTCATCGACGGCGGCTTCGAGTTGATCGACCAGCGTATCGAGGCTATTGATTTTTGCCAGCGGCACTTTCACTGCAATCAGTTGTACCGACAGGGATTCGAGTGCGGCGCGCACTGCATAAACGTCGTCGAGTGTGTACTGCGAGGCGAAACGCCAACGTGCTCCTGATTCATCCGGCTGGACAACAAACGTACCTCGGCCCGCTTCAACGCTGATGAAGCCCAATCCTTCCAGTGCCGAGATAGCTTCGCGGATTGCTTGCCTTCCAACCCCTAGTTCTTGCGCCAGCACGCGTTGCCCAGGCAACGCCTGACCGACTGGATAGGTACCTGCTTTGATGCCCTCTTGAATGATTTCTACAGTGCGCTGCGTCGCGGTCTGCTTGGCGAGTTTCATGGTTTTATATTCTTGCGGTAAAAATGAGATGACGAGATCTAAAAATTCTGGTGGGAGATAAGTTTAAATAAGTGTACCGTACAGGTATGACCGGTAGTACCGAATTCTACAACGGGTGCAGGAATTTTTCAGCATGCCGGATGTCACCCGCAAGCATGACATGGGTAACTGACCAGTCCGGTTTTTTACGATGATCAACAGGTCTGGTCGACATCTCGCCAACCAAACAATTTTAGAACTTTCGCAGATAGGTTTTCAATAATGAAACTATGTAGATATGGTCACATTGGCAAAGAGCAGCCTGGACTGATCGGCCCTGACGGTGAACTGCGCGATTTGTCCGGCGTAATCACAGACCTGACTGCGGACCAGCTTGGCTCGGACAAACTGGCCGCACTGGCCAAGATCGATCCCCGTTCGCTTCCTTTGGTCGAGGGCACGCCACGCTTGGGAGCACCGGTGCAGCGCATCGGGAAATTTATCGCCATCGGTCTGAACTATCGCGATCACGCTGAAGAGGCTGGCTTGGCAATCCCAACAGAGCCAATCATTTTCATGAAGGCGACCAGTTGCATCAGCGGGCACAACGACGACATTATCGCGCCGGCAGGCTCTACGAAACTCGACTGGGAAGTCGAACTCGGCATCCTCATCGGCACACAGGCACGTCATGTTCCAGAGGCCGATGCACTTGATTATGTTGCGGGATATTGCGTGGCGAATGATGTGTCCGAGCGCGCGTTCCAATTCCAGTCGTCCCAATGGGACAAGGGCAAAGGTTGCGACTCCTTCGGACCGCTAGGTCCTTGGCTGGTCACAAAAGATGAAGTCATTGATCCGCAGAACCTTGATTTATGGCTGGATGTGAATGGCAAGCGGATGCAGACAGGAAATACATCAAAGATGATTTTTAACGTTCGACAAATCATCGCCTATTGCAGTCGATTCATGACGCTCATGCCTGGCGATGTCATCATCACTGGCACGCCACCGGGTGTCGGCATGGGCCTTAAACCGGAACCGGTGTGGCTAAAGCCGGGCGATGTCGTCGAATTGGGGATCACAGGTCTCGGCTCACAACGCCAGCACGTTGTGGCAACTGCGGTAGCTGTCCAAAGTTGAGTCCCTCTCGAAAACCCCAATTGCGCTTCATTCAAACGTGAAGATAGCGCGACGCTGGCATCACAACTATTTTGCCATGGCAGCGAGCTGCGTTTTGTCCGCGACCGATGTGAGCCAGCCACCCAATGAGCGATTGAAAAATGTCCATCATTACCAGCATTGAAGATCTCCGCATCCTTGCCAAAAAACGTGTGCCACGCATGTTTTATGACTATGTCGACTCCGGCTCCTGGACAGAATCGACATACCGCGCCAACACAACGGATTTTTCGGCGATTCAATTCCGGCAAAAAGTTGCGATCGACATCGCCAATCGAACACTCGAATCGAGCATGGCAGAACAAGTGGTGTCGATGCCCGTTGCTCTTGCGCCAACCGGGCTGGCAGGCATGCAGCATGCCGATGGCGAGATTCTGGCGGCAAGAGCGGCGGAGCGTTTCGGGATACCGTTCACCTTGTCGACGGTCAGTATTTGCTCGATTGAAGATATTGCCGCACATACGAGCAAACCGTTCTGGTTTCAACTCTACATCATGCGCAATCGTCAATTCATCGTGCAATTACTTGACCGTGCAAAAGCGGCGAATTGTTCTGCACTGGTGCTGACACTGGATTTGCAAATTCAGGGGCAGCGACACAAGGACTTGAAGAACCGCCTTTCGGCACCGCCCCGACTGACGCTGGCCAATGTACGAAACATGATGACAAAGCCGCGTTGGTGCCTAGGCATGCTGCGCACCAAGCGCCATGGCTTTGGCAACATCATCGGGCATGTCGATGGCATTTCGGACATGACTTCCTTCGCAACCTGGGTTGCTGATCAATTCGACCCATCGCTGTCGTGGGACGATGTCAAGTGGTTAAGACGGCTCTGGCGTGGCAAATTGATTCTCAAGGGAATTATGGACGTCGATGATGCGCGCATGGCCGCCGATTGCGGCGCCGATGCGGTAATCGTTTCCAATCATGGTGGCCGCCAACTTGACAGTGCACCGTCGGCAATTTCCGTACTACCCGATATCGTCGCAGCAGTTGGTCATCGTATCGAGGTCCACATGGATAGTGGTATCCGGACAGGCCAGGATATTCTCAAGGCATTGGCCTTGGGGGCAAAAGGCGTCTATGTTGGTCGCTCCTATCTTTATGGCCTGGGTGCAATGGGTGAAGAAGGCGTGACCAAAAGCCTCACTATTCTGCGTAATGAACTGGATTTGACGATGGCATTTTGTGGCGTTTCTGATGTAAAAAAAGTGTCGCAGGATATTTTGATGCCGGGGTCGTTTCCGGTTAGCAGGACGTTGTAAAGCCCCTTGGAGAATGCCATGTCCGACTACAAAACCACCTTCAGTAGTTTCGAGCTTCCGGCCGGCAAGCCGATAAGTGCTGGCAACATCAGCGCGGAAGAAAAACAAGTCCGCATCGATCTGGCCGCAGCCTATCGCTTGTGCGCGTTATTTGGTTGGGATGATTTGATCTACAGTCATATCTCTGCGCGCGTTCCGGGACCCGAACATCATTTCCTCATCAATCCGCTCGGCCTGGCATTCGATGAAATCACGGCCTCTAATCTCGTCAAAATTGATCTCAACGGTAATTTGATCGGTGACAGCATTTATCGTCCTAATGCTGCTGGCTTTGTCATACATGGCGGCATACACATGGCGCGGAAAGATGCAGGAGCTATCCTGCACCTCCACACCGAGGCAGGCATGGCGCTGTCAATGTGCGAGGATGGTCTGTTGCCGCTGACTCAGCATGCAATGCGCTTCCATGGCCGCATTGGTTACCACGGTTACGAAGGTATTGCCCTATCGACGGAGGAGCGCGATCGCATCATCGTCAATTTGGAACAGCATGCGGCGCTCATCTTTCGTAATCACGGTACGCTGACGATCGGTAAAACAGTTGGCCATGCTTTCGTTGAAATGTTTTATCTGGAAAAATCAGCCCGTAGCCAGATGATGGCACTGGCCAGTGGTCAACGTCTTTCCATACCCTCAGCAGAAGTCATTGCACTGACTAACGCACAATGGGTTAATGATCTGAAGAATCCTGATTCGCGTGAATGGCCTTCATTGTTGCGTAAGCTGGATCGACTGGATCGTTCGTATCGCGACTAATGCCTTGCTTGATAGACGACAAAAAACATGATCGCTGATGCGAAATAGCAATTCGTCGCAGAGTCGAGCAATGAGACGCTGTGAAAATGGTGAGTACGACATTTTTAAATCCGTGACAAAAACGACGAGACTCTACAAAACGTGACACGCGAGGGCGGGCCATAAATCCATCAAATCAATAGGTTAATCAAACTGTTAATCCGCAGGTCCCTGGTTCGAGTCCAGGTCGGGGAGCCAGAACATAGTAGTAAAGTCAAAGGGTTACGTGAAAACGTAACCCTTTTTCTATTTGGGCTTCCCCTCCCCTTGTGCCGTATTTGTGTCGTGAAGCAGCGCACCAACGACGGCTGCATGGCGGGCCATCTGAGCAGGAGCAAGGTGGGCATACCGCCGCACCATCTCGGCAGACTTCCACCCTCCCATTTCCTGCAAGTCATACAACGGCGTGCCGTTCTGGACC
>CANFED010000145.1 GCA_947445995.1 Oxalobacteraceae bacterium
CGCAAGAACCGCAACAGTAAAAGTCTCGTGTTTCACATCATTGATTTCGAACCAACCTCAGATACAGGAGCCTCAAATGGCATTCGGTAAAAAATTCGACAAGAACAAGCTCAAGCTTAAAGAAAAACGCAAACAACAGAATCCATTGTTCAAGCGTAAGAAATTCTGCCGCTTCACCGCTGCACACGTGGAACAGGTCGACTACAAAGACGTCGATACGCTCAAGGATTTCGTTCAGGAAAACGGCAAGATCATGCCAGCCCGCCTGACCGGCACCCGTGCTCACTATCAACGCCAAGTCGATACCGCAATCAAGCGCGCACGTTTCCTCGCGCTGTTGCCGTACACCGACCTGCATCACGCGTAATTGACGCAAACGTCAATTACCCAATTCGGAGAAAAATATGCAAATCATTTTGTTAGAAAAAGTCGTCAATCTTGGCAATCTTGGCGAAGTCGTCAAGGTCAAGGATGGTTATGCCCGTAACTTCCTGATCCCGCAACGCATGGCGCGTCGTGCGACCACCAGCGCTATTGCTGAATTCGAAGTCAAGCGTGCAGAACTGGAAAAAATCGCTGCCGAGAAATTGGCCGAAGCCCAAGCGCATGGTGAGAAACTGGCCGGCATGACCGTTCAGATCTCGCAAAAGTCGGGTGTCGATGGTCGTCTGTTTGGTTCGGTAACCAATGCAGACATCGCCGATGCATTGACCAAGCAAGGTTTTGCTGTCGAAAAATCACAAGTGCGTCTGTCAACAGGCCCGCTGAAGACCACCGGCGATCATCCGATCCTGGTTGCCTTGCACACCGATGTGCTGGTTGAAGTGACTGTTTCCGTACTGGGTCAGCACTAATAATTCTAGAGTGCAGTGCCTTGCAGAGAAGCCGGATTCGTCCGGCTTTTTTTACGTCTGTCAGCGTCGTTGACGCCGTAATATTGCGCGAATGCAGCCCGGAGCCGGCTTGCCCAGCGGGTATAATCCGCACCATGAACAAACGTGAACGCTCCGACTCCCGCCCTGATTCAGGACCGGACTCCCGCTCTGACTCCCGCCCAGATTTTCGCTCCGGTTCGCGCCCGGACGTACAGCTCGACGCGCTACGCGTCCCTCCGCATTCGATCGAAGCCGAGCAGTCCGTGCTCGGCGGTTTGTTGCTTGACAACGCGGCCTGGGACCGGATTGCCGACTTTGTCCATCAGGACGATTTCTATCGGTATGACCACCGGCTGATCTTTCAGCATATCGTCAAGTTGATCAATGGCTCCAAACCGGCCGACGTCATCACGGTCTTCGAGTCGCTCACCAGCACTGGCAAGGCAGAAGAAGTCGGTGGCCTGTCTTATCTGAATGCGCTGGCGCAGAACACCCCATCGGCCGCCAATATCCGTCGCTACGCCGAGATCGTGCGGGATCGTGGCGTGCTGCGCAAGCTGATCACCGTCGCCGATGAAATCTCCGGCCAGGCATTCAATCCGCAAGGCAAGGAAGTCAAGCAGATGCTCGACGAAGCCGAGTCCAAGATCTTTGCGATTGCCGAAGAGGGTTCGCGCGGCGCACAGGGCTTCCAGGAAATCCAGCCGCTGCTGACGCAAGTCGTCGAGCGCATCGACGAACTCTACAACCGCGACAATCAAAGCGATATCACCGGCGTGCCAACCGGTTTCGCCGACCTCGACAAGATGACTTCCGGCCTGCAACCGGGTGACCTGATCATCGTCGCCGGTCGTCCGTCGATGGGCAAGACCGCGTTCTCGATCAACATTGGCGAGAACGTTGCGATCGATACCGGCTTGCCGGTCGCCGTGTTCTCGATGGAAATGGGCGGTACCCAGCTGGCAATGCGGATGCTGGGTTCGGTGGGTCGCCTCGACCAGCACCGTTTGCGCACGGGAAAACTGGCCGACGAGGACTGGCCGCGCCTGACCCATGCGATCCAGAAGATGAATGATGCCCAGCTCTACATCGATGAAACGCCGGCCTTGAATTCGATCGAATTGCGCGCGCGTTCACGGCGGCTCTCGCGCCAGTGCGGCAAGCTTGGCCTGATCATCATCGACTACCTGCAACTGATGTCCGGGAACACTGCCGGCGAAAATCGTGCGACCGAGATCTCCGAAATTTCCCGGAGTCTGAAAGGCCTGGCCAAGGAATTGAATTGTCCGGTGATCGCGCTATCGCAGCTTAACCGGTCGCTGGAACAGCGGCCCAACAAGCGGCCAGTCATGTCCGACTTGCGCGAATCAGGCGCCATCGAGCAGGACGCCGACGTGATTCTGTTCATCTATCGTGATGAAGTCTACAATCCGGACTCGCCCGACAAGGGCACCGCAGAAATCATCATCGGCAAACAGCGTAACGGGCCGATCGGCAGTATCCGTTTGACCTTCCAGGGGCAGTACACCAAATTCGACAACTACACCGGCAATGCGCCGTTGTATGGTGGCGACTAAACGCTTTTTGAGAGACAGACCATGTTCGGACGACTGATGCCCACAGAGGGCAAGTTCTTTGAGTTGTTCAACCAGCACGCTGATTTGTGCGTCAAGGGTGCCCGTGAAATGGTTGGTCTGATGACCAATTTCGATGACCTCGAAATCCGCGTGCATGCGATCGAGGCAATCGAGAAAGAGGCCGACAAGGTCACGCACAACACGATCGAAATGCTGCACATGACGTTCGTTACGCCGCTTGATCGTGACGACATCCACCAGCTGATCACGCGCATGGATGACATCCTCGACTTGCTCGAAGATGCTGCCCAGACCATCTCGCTGTATGACATCAAGGCCATCACGCCGGAAGCCAAACGGCTGGCCGAGCTGTGCCTGAGTTGCGCGGAAAAAGTTCAGGCGGCGGTGGCACTATTGCCCAACATGGATAACTCGCGGGCGATCATGGACTTGTGTACCGAGATCGACCGGCTTGAATCGGATGCGGACCACGTCATGCGTGCCGCGATGTCGAAACTGTTTCGCGAGGAGCCCGACGTGCGCAACCTGATCAAGCTGAAAGCGATCTACGAAATCCTCGAAACCGTCACCGACCGTTGCGAAGACGTCGCCAATATCATCGAAGGCATCGTCCTTGAAAATGCCTGATCGGCACGCTCGCTCGATGACGATTCGCTTTTAGAAAAGACTGCATGCAGACTCTCCAGATCAGCATCACCACGCTCGCCTTCCTGATCGCATTAGCCCTGCTGTTCGGCTTCATGAATGGCTTCAATGATGCCGCCAATGCGATCGCGACCGTCGTCTCGACCGGCGTCCTGAAGCCGCAGCAAGCCGTGGCAATGGCGGCAATTTTCAATTTCATTGCCATCCTGGTGTTCCAGTTCCAGGTGGCAGGCACGGTGGGGAAGGGCACGATCGAGGCGTCGGTCGTCGATCACTACGTGGTGTTCGGTGCGCTGGCGGGAGCGATCACGTGGAGTTTCATTACCTGGTATCACGGCATTCCATCTTCGTCGACCCATGCCTTGATTGGCGGGCTGATCGGTGCCGCCGTGGCCAAGGCCGGTACCGGTGCGCTGATCGGCTCCGGCCTGATCAAAATCATTGCCTTCGTCGTGTTGTCGCCGCTGCTCGGATTTATTTTCGGCTCGATCATGATGCTGCTGGTGTCGTGGGTGTTCGTGCGGTCGACGCCGCGCAAGGCGGACAAATGGTTTCGCCGTTTGCAACTCTGCTCGGCGGCGATGTACAGCCTGGGTCATGGCGGCAATGATGCGCAAAAAACGATGGGCATCATCTGGATGTTACTGATTACGTCGGGCTTCTCCACCAGTACCGATGCATTGCCCTGGTGGGTCGTCATCAGTTGCTACTGCGCGATCAGTTTTGGCACCTTGTTTGGCGGTTGGCGCATCGTCAAGACGATGGGGCAGCGCATTACCAGGCTCAAGCCGGTGGGTGGTTTCTGTGCCGAAAGTGGTGGCGCGCTGATGCTCTTCTGCGCAACCGCGATGGGCATCCCGATCTCGACGACGCATACGATTACCGGCGCAATTGTCGGTGTCGGCTCCGTTCAGAAAGTGTCAGCGGTTCGCTGGGGTGTCGCCGGCAATATCGTCTGGGCCTGGATATTCACGATACCGGCGTCGGCATTCATGGCGGCGATTGCATGGTGGCTTGGCACGTTGATTCTGTAGGCACAGCTTGCCCCATAAAAAAACGGCATCCGAACTTCCGGATGCCGTTTTGCTTTGCTGCGTCAAGTTCAGTCGTTACAGCACTTCGCTCGCATGATCAGCCAACCGTGAGCGCTCGCCACGTGCCAGCGTCACATGCCCGCTGTGCGCCCATCCCTTGAAGCGATCGACCACATAAGTCAGGCCACTCGAACCCTCGGTCAGGTACGGCGTATCAATCTGCGCGATATTGCCGAGGCAGATGATCTTGGTGCCGGGACCGGCGCGGGTGACCAGGGTTTTCATTTGCTTGGGCGTCAGGTTTTGCGCTTCGTCGATGATCAGGAACTTGTTGACGAAGGTGCGACCGCGCATGAAGTTCAGTGACTTGATCTTGATGCGTGAACGGATCAGGTCTTGCGTTGCCGCACGGCCCCATTCACCAGCATCCGAGTCGGACTTGTTGAGCACTTCGAGGTTGTCGTCGAAGGCACCCATCCACGGCGACATCTTTTCTTCTTCGGTACCCGGCAGGAAGCCGATATCTTCGCCCACCGGCACCGTCACGCGGGTGACGATGATTTCGTTGTAGAGTTTGGTTTCGAGCACTTGCGCCAGACCGGCAGCGAGCGCCAGCAAGGTCTTGCCGGTACCGGCCTGGCCCAGCAGCGTGACGAAATCGCATTCCGGATTCATCAGCAAGTTGAGGGCGAAGTTCTGTTCGCGGTTGCGGGCAGTGACACCCCAGACGTTGTTCTTGTTGTGGCCATAGTCGCGCAGCGTTTGCAGCACGGCGGTCTTGCCGTTGATCTCGCGGACCTTGCCGTAGAACGCCGGTTCGCCATTCATCGGCTCCATGTACACGAACTGGTTCATCAGCATCGCCGGTACCAGCGGACCCGTCAGCCGGTAAAACGTCGTGCCGGAACCGTTCTTGTTTTCCTGCCAGGACTCGATGCCTTTGCCATGCTTGTTCCAGAAATCATCCGGCAAGTGCAGGATGCCCGAGTACAGCAGATCGGTGTCCTCGAGGACATGGTCGTTAAAATATTCTTCGGCCGGCAATCCGAGCGCACAGGCCTTGATACGCATGTTGATGTCTTTCGACACCAGCACGATGGCCCGACCCGGAAATTGGGCTTCGAGTGCACGCACCACGCCGAGGATCTGGTTGTCCGCCTTGCCGACCGGCAGGCCTTCGGGCAGCACGATGTTTTGCAATTTGGTCTGGAAGAACAGGCGGCCCTTGGCATCCTTGTTGCCGAGCTTCGACAAGGGAATGCCATCCTCGATGCTGCCCCCATCCATGTTGCCAACCAGCGCATCAAGCGAGCGTGACACCTGTCGCGCATTGCGCGCAACTTCGGTCATGCCTTTCTTGTGATCGTCGAGTTCTTCGAGCGTCATCATCGGCAGATAGACGTCGTGTTCCTCGAAGCGGAACAACGAGCTAGGGTCATGCATCAGCACATTCGTATCGAGCACGAACAGCTTCGTGATGCCGCTCTTGTCGGCGCGCCGGCTGACGCCTGACTTTGGCTTGACGATCGCGGCCTTGGCGGGCTTGAGGGCGCTCACTTTCGCTTTCACAGCGGGTGTCGCAGGTAATGCCGGTGCAACGGGAGCGGCAGGCGCGCGAGCCGTCGGGCGCGTCAGTGCTTCCATTTTGCGTGGGGTGGTCACGGTCGGCATCGTGAACGGCTTGACGATCGTTGATTTGTCCGCTTTGGGATAATCCGTTGGCGACAGCAGGGCAGCGGGTTTGGTCGGTAATTTTGGCAGTGGCATCAGGACCTCGATCTAATTACGGTTGAGCGATACGCATGCCTTGCGGCATGGCGAACGGGGTCTAACGGTAGTAACAGCGGTAATGGCAAACTTAAAGATAACGGCAAGCTGACAACATGCATGGGAACAAAGTACAAAAAGCCGTTTGAGGCCGGGACAGTGGTCCTGGTCTCAAACGGCTTTCGAAAAGCGGATTCTTGGATTGAATTCAATGGGTGTCGGTTCTCGGTCTAGGCTAAGGCCTTCACAAATTCCAGTACATCATCGACGTGTCCGGGGACCTTTACTCCACGCCATTCTTTCACCAATTCGCCGGCACCGTCAATGATAAATGTGCTGCGTTCGACACCGCGCACCGTCTTGCCGTACATGCTTTTCGATTTCATCACATTGAACTGCAGGCACACGACTTCGTCGGGATCGGAGATCAGTTCGAACGGCATGCCGAGCTTGGCCTTGAAACCTTCGTGCGAGCGCAGACTGTCGCGGCTGATGCCGAACACGATGGCATTGGCCGCTTGGAACTCCGGATACAGATCGCGAAAGCGCATGCTCTCGGCGGTGCATCCCGGTGTGTTGTCCTTCGGATAAAAAAACAGGATGACGGTCTTGCCGGCGTGATCGGACAGGCGGAACGGCTGCGTGCCAGTCACCAGTGCGGCAAAGTCTTCAACGATCTTGGTTGCTACAGAGGGGCTATCAGCCACGTGATTCTCCTGGTCGTTTCATAGTTGGTGTCATGCATTTCAGCAGATCGGCGCTCAGGCAGCTTGCAACAGCAAGTCACCCGAACGGCCAGGCAGTGTGCCCCATGCGATCGGATTGACCGGCAATGGGCGCTGGCCAATGGCCTGGTGATAGTCGGTCATTGCGGCCAGTTCATAGCCTTGGGCGCGCCATCCGCTGAGTAGTTGTTCGAAGATGGGGGCGAGTTTTTGTCCTTCAAGTTCCGCATGCAAGGTATAGACATGGTCGCGTGGTGCCGCAGTCAGGCGCAGCAGCATGGCGGCAATATTGGTTGTCGTGATCAGTTCGCCATCGATGGTCCGGCCCAGCAACTCATCAAGAGTTGGCAGCGTGGTCGGCATCTGGATACAGGACAAGGTCTCGCCATCAATGCTGAGCCGGTGCGGTCCGGCATCGGCATGCAGCAAGCTGCCATCGTCATTGAGTTGCGCCCGCTCGTCGGAAGCATAGGCAATGCCGAACGCATCGAGCTGCCGGAACGCATGCGGATTCATTTGCCAGCCGGCGGCGCCGTGGGTCTGCGGCGCATAGCCGAAGACATCGGTGAAGCGGTTGTACGAACGCTGCATCAGGCTTTGCGTCCACGTCGCATCCTGCTGGCGTACATGATCCTGCCAGACCACATGGTCCCAGGTGTGGATGCCGCATTCGAAGCCGGCCTGATGAACTGCACGCAATTGATTGGTACACAATTGACCAATATCCGGTGCTGGTAACAGCACGCCGTACATCAGGGTTTTCAGGCCATAGTGTTCCAGCACCGAGGTGCGCGACACCTTCTGGAAAAAGCCGGGCCGGAACGCGCGCCGCAAGGCCCAGCCGGTGTGATCCGGTCCTAGCGAGAACAGAAAGGTGGCGCGTGCATCATGCTTTTGCAACATGCGCACCAGGTTCGGCACACCTTCGCGGGTACCGCGAAAGGTGTCGACATCGATCTTGAGAGTAATGAGAGGCAAGGGAGTTTAATCCATCAGTGCGCGGGCAGCGGCGACCTGTCCGCGGTAGGCATCGAAAATATTACGCAAGGTATCGGCCATCGTGGTGGTCGGATTCCAGTCCAGCTCTTCGCAGGTGTTGGTGATTTTCGGCACGCGGTTCTGCACGTCCTGATAGCCCTTGCCGTAGTACGCTGCCGAGGTGGTTTCGATCAGTTCGACGTTCTTGGCGGAATCGGCGTATTCCGGATAGTCGGCGGCCAGCGTGAGCATCATCGCGGCGAGGTCGCGGATCGAGTAGTTGTTGACCGGATTGCCGATGTTGTAGATCTTGCCGGTGGCAATGCCATCCTTGTTGGCGATGATCTTGATCAGGGCGTCAATGCCGTCATCGATATACGTGAACGCGCGCTTCTGCTCGCCGCCATCGACCAGCGAAATATTTTCACCGCGCACGATGTGACCGAAGAATTGCGTGACCACGCGGGAGCTGCCTTCTTTTGGCGTGTGGATCGAATCGAGTCCGGCACCGATCCAGTTGAACGGACGGAACAGCGTGAAGTTCAGGCCTTCCATGCCATAGCCCCAGATCACGCGATCCATCAGCTGCTTCGAGCACGAATAAATCCAGCGCGGTTTGTTGATCGGACCGCAGATCAGTTCGGATTCTTCCGGATCGAATTCGTCGTCGTGGCACATGCCATAGACTTCCGAGGTCGACGGGAACACCAGGTGCTTGCCGTATTTGGCCGCCGAGCGAACGATCGGCAGGTTGGCTTCGAAGTCGAGTTCGAACACGCGCAGCGGTTGTTTGACATAGGTCGATGGTGTGGCGATCGCCACCAGTGGCAGGATCACATCGCACTTCTTGATGTGGTACTCGACCCATTCCTTGTTGATCGTGATGTCGCCTTCAAAGAAATGCATGCGTGACTTGAAGTCCGGATTGTCCAGCAGTTCAGTGATGCGGTCGCTCATCATGTCCATGCCATAGACGTGCCAGTCGGTGGTTTCGAGGATGCGCTTGGACAGATGGTGGCCGATAAAACCATTGACGCCGAGGATGAGGACTTTTTTCATGAGGATGCTTTCGTATAAATTATTCAGTTCGATTTTTCAGTTCGGTATTTCAGCGCGTGTCACCGGACATGATGTGCTGCAGTTGCGCCGGCGTGAGCTGGACATCGTCGACCAGCAGTGACGAAATTTCCAGTGCGCGCGTGTCGCCACAAATTCCCAGCGTACGATTATCCACCACCGCCAGTCCCGGTGGCAATCCGGCGAAGGTCTGCGTTGAAAGCCGCGCCTTGCCGATTACGCAGGTCACGCCATCGAGCACGGTCCAGGCACCCGGATACGGCGGTGCCACGGCGCGATGCAGGTTGTAGACCTGCTGTGCGGACTGGTGCCAGTCGATGCGACCATCGGCCGGTTTGCGACCGCCAAAATAGCTGCCCTGAGAGATGTCGTTGGGCAGGCGCGGGATGCGCCCGGCCAGCATTTCCGGCAGCACATCCCAGAGTGTTTTTTCAGCGGCGACGACGACCTTGCCGAAGACTTCGTAGGCAGTATCGTCGGGCAGGATCGGCACGCTGGTCTGCGCGACGATGGCACCGGCGTCCGGCTTTGCGGCCATCTCGTGGAGCGTCGCACCGGTGCTGTCTTCGCCATGCAGCACGGCCCAGTTGATCGGCACGCGGCCACGGTATTTCGGCAGCAGCGAGCCATGCATGTTGAACGCGCCTGTGCGCGCCAGTGCCAGCAACGGCACCGGCAACATGTGGCGGTAATAAAAACTGAAGATGAAATCCGGTGCGATGGCGCGCACCTGTTCAAGCAGGGCAGGGCTGGCCGGATCGTCCGGCGTGGTTACCGCGATGCGGTGTTCCGCGCACAGCGCGGCAACCGACTCGAACCAGATGGTCTCGGCCGGATTGTCCTGATGCGTGACGACCAGCGCGATGTCGACGCCACGGGCCAGCAAGACCTGCAGGCAGCGCACGCCGACATTGTGATAG
>CANFED010000146.1 GCA_947445995.1 Oxalobacteraceae bacterium
GGTCGGCCGCGATGACATTGTCGGCACCATGCTGCAAAGCCAGCGCGACGACCAGTTCATTACCAATCTGGCCATTGGCACCGATGACGAGGATGCGCTCCATCATGCGGCTCCCGTGTGGTCGAGCAAACCCAGCTCGCGTCCGGCTTTTTCAAAAGCAGCCAGCGCGGTATCGAGCTGTTCGGTCGTGTGCGCCGCCGATAATTGCACCCGCACACGCGCCTGTCCCATCGGCACGACCGGATAAAAGAACCCGGTTACCAGAACGCCGAGTTCGTACAGGCGCGCAGCAAAACGCTGTGCCACCGGTGCATCGAACAGCATCACCGGCACCACCGGATGAGTCCCTGGCTTGATCGTGAAACCCAGCGCGGCAATCGCGCTGCGGAAATAGGCGGTGTTGGCGTGTAGCCGGTCACGCAGTTCGGTGGACGACGCAAGCCGTTCCAGCACGACCAGCGATGCACCGGCAATGGCAGGAGCAAGACTGTTCGAAAACAGATACGGACGGGATTTCTGGCGCAGCATGTCGATGACTTCCTTGCGCGCAGCGGTGAAGCCGCCCATCGCGCCACCGAGCGCCTTGCCCAGCGTGCCGGTGATGATATCGACCCGGTCCATCACGCCGTGATGTTCATGCGTGCCACGTCCGTGTGCGCCCATGAAGCCCGAGGCATGACATTCGTCGATCATGACCAGCGCGCCGTACTGGTCGGCCAGATCACAAATCTTGTCGAGCTGGGCGATGGTGCCGTCCATCGAAAATACGCCATCGGTAGCAATCACGATATGGCGCTTGCCGGCGGCAGCCTGCAATTGCAGTTCCAGATCAGCCATGTCGTTGTGCTGGTAGCGATAACGCGCCGCCTTGCACAAGCGCACGCCATCGATGATCGAGGCATGGTTGAGCGTGTCGGAAATGATCGCATCTTCGTCATTAAACAGCGGCTCGAACAAACCGCCATTGGCATCGAACGCCGCGGCATACAGGATGGTGTCTTCCATGCCGAGGAACGTCGAGAGAGCCTGCTCAAGCTGCTTGTGGACTGTTTGCGTACCGCAAATGAAGCGCACCGACGACAGCCCGTAACCGAATTGCTCGGTCGCTGCGACGGCGGCGCGTACCGTCGATTCTTCGCCGGACAGGCCGAGGTAATTGTTCGCACACAGGTTGATCAGCGTGCGGCCATCATCACACACCACTTCCGGCCCCTGACGCGACGCCAGCACCCGTTCATTCTTGTACAAGCCGGCGTCTTTCAAGCGATCCAGCTCCTGCTCCAGCCCGGCAAAAAAAGTTTTCTTGTTGTTGACGCTCATGATGTCCTCGACGATTGGTAGAATCGATTCGTGATCTCTGAATCAATCCGCTGGTTTTATTAAATTCCATTATGTAGAACTTATTTTCAATATAGTGGATATTAGCAGCACTTCCCCACTTTGCAAACCTGCCCATGAAAACGCCTCCCGTACCTGCTACCCCTCCCGAAGTCGGTGCCACGCTGCAACGCATGCGCCTGGAACGCAGCCTGACACTTGAAGACCTGTCACGCGCGGCCGGCGTGTCGAAGTCGATGCTATCGCAAATCGAACGCGAAAAAGCCAATCCGACCATTGCGGTGACCTGGCGACTGGCCAATGCGCTTGGTGTCAGCATCGCCGAATTGCTGTCGACCGAAGCGCGTCCGCTTGAAGCGATCCGCGTTATGGAGCCGCACGAAACCCCGACCCTGCCAGGCGGACATGCCGGCTATGTGCTGCGCATCCTCGGGCCGATGGCGCTGGCAGGCAAACATGAATGGTATGAACTGACCCTGTCGGCGGGCGGGGCGCTGGTTTCAAATCCGCATGATCCCGGTACGACCGAGCATCTGACAGTACTGCATGGTACGGTGGAGGTCGAAGTTGCCGGCACCTTGCGCAAACTCAAGACCGGTGCGACAGCGCGCTATGAAGCTGATCAGGCCCATGCGATCCGCAATGGCGGCAAGTCAGAGGCGAAAGCGCTGCTGGTGGTCATCCATCGATAGTCACCAACTTGCGCTCGACATCAGTGGATATTCAACCAACTCACCTGATTCATTCACACAAGGAGCAGTATGCAACGACGCGATTTTTTAAGGGCATCCACCGTCCTGGCCGCAGCTGGCTTTCCGGCACATTCCCTCTTCGCCGCAGCAACTGCAGGCGAGCAGCTGAAATTCCTGGGCAAACCGCAAGCCTTTGACCTCGCCTGGCTGAAAGGTCAGGCAAGGACGCTGGCAGCAAGCCCGTACCGTCCCGTCGCAAACACGCTTCCGGACGAGATCAAGAAAATGGACTGGGACCAGTTCCAGGCGATCCAGTATCGTCCGGAACACGCGATGTGGGCCAATGACAAGTTGCGCTTTCAGGCAAAGTTCTTTCACCTCGGCTTGTACTTCACTTCCCCGGTACATATGTTCGAACTGAAGAACGGCCAGGCGCAGGAACTGGCGTACGACACCGCCATGTTCAACTATGGAAAAAGTGGCCTGCATCCGGACAAGCTGCCGAAAGACCTGGGCTTTGCCGGCTTCAAGATCAATTTTCATACCGACCTGGAGCGCGATATCTCGGCCTTTTTGGGAGCGAGCTATTTCCGCGCAGTTGGCTCCGATTGGCAATATGGCTTGTCCGCGCGCGGACTGGCGATCGATTGCGGTATGGCACGTCCTGAAGAATTTCCGAATTTCACGCACTTCTGGCTAGAACGGCCGGCGGCCGATTCCGGCAAGCTGGTGGTCTACGCGTTGCTCGACTCGCCGAGCGTTTCTGGTGCTTACCGGTTCGAAATCGAACCGGCGGCAACCATGATGATGAAGGTCGATGTAGCGCTCTATCCGCGCACAACCATCGAGCGCATGGGCGTCGCGCCGCTGACCAGCATGTTTCAGTACGCCGAGAACGATCGCAGCATGCCCGGCGCAAATGACTGGCGCCCTGAAATCCACGATTCGGATGGCCTCTCCCTGCATCGTGGCAATGGTGAGTGGTTATGGCGACCGCTGGTCAATCCGGAACAACTGCGTTTCAATGTCTATCAGGACGAAAACCCGCGCGGCTTCGGTTTGCTTCAGCGCGATCGCAATTTTGATCATTACCAGGACGATGGTGTGTTTTACGAGCGCCGTCCTAGCGTCTGGGTCGAACCGACATCGGGCTGGGGCAAGGGCGCGATCCAGCTGGTCGAAATCCCGACCCAGGATGAAACCTTCGACAATATTGTCTGCTTCTGGAATCCCGAGAAAAAACCGGAAGCCGGCCAGGAACATCTGTTTGGCTATCGTCTCCACTGGGGCAGCAAGATGCCGTTCACTCCACCGCTGGCGCAAGTCGTGGCGACGCGGACAGGCCGGGGCGGCATTGTCGGCCAGAAACGTACGGCTTTTTCGTGGCGCTTCGTGATCGATTTTGCCGGTGATAATTTGCAGTTGCTCGGCAAGGACGTGAAGGTAACGCCAGTCATCTCCGCCTCGCGCGGCACGGTAGAAATCAGCTCGGTGCGACCACTTGATGCCATCCACGGTTTGCGGGTCATGTTCGACCTGAAGCCGCCTGATACCAGCGTCACGCCGATCGACCTGCGGGTCTATCTGACCGCTGGCGGCGAAGTCTTGTGCGAAACCTGGCTGTATCAATGGACACCGCCGGCGGCGGCGAAGCAGGTTATTTAATCCTTCTCGACAATCACTATCGGATACCAGGGCTGGCGCGCGATCGCAGTGTCAGCCCGAAGTGACTAGTGACAACGAAGTCAAACAGAAAAAATCTTGCAATCCTGTCCGGGTCGGGTGCATACTCCAAATGAGAATAAATCTCATCTGAAAGGAATTGCGCCATGTCCGATCACCGCAGCGACGGATCACCTGCCGCAGCAACTCATACTCCCGGCGAAGAACGCCCCCTTAAACGCTATCAAAGCAAAGATCTGTTCCGCCTCAACCGTGAAATTGAAATCGAGCATCAGGGTCGCATTTACCGGATGCGGGTTACCCAGTTAAACAAATTGATCCTGACCGCATGAGTAGGTGATATTCCAACTGAGATTCCAACTGAAATTCCAACTGAGGAAGAGAGCAAACGCGTCGAATAGGGAACATGACGCGTTTGCTTGAGCAAAACGATCAATCAAATTGGCCTGGCGTTAAAGTTCAGTAACTTGCCACCGGTCGCCACGACGATCCAGCTATCGCCGCCATCGGACACCGTTGCCTTGCCACTGGTAACGACCGGCCTGGCGAACGCCACTTTCGGAAACAACCAGCTCATTCTGGCCAGGTTGGCCGGATGGCTGGCACTGAATTGCCGGACCCCTGCACGGTTGACCGCCTCGTTCCAGACGACCTTGTTGCGCGCGGTCATGAAATTGTCGATATCGGAAATCGTATACCAGGCAAACTTGCCCGCTAGCTGTTGCGCCCTGGCATACGACAGCAGACCGAGCACAACATCCGACCACGGTGCCGCGCCTTGAGGATGCATGTAGATCAGTCGATTCGTCCGGTTCTGGATAGTGAAATCGGTAAGCTGCCTGTACCAGTCAATCACACTTTGCTTCGGCACATTGAATGCGCTGAACTCCTCGAAGGTGGCATACAAACCGAAAGGCATGACAGGATTGACCCACAGCGCAGGATTCTTGAGTACGCCGTCAACGTAATTACGCGTCGGCCCCAAACCGGTACCGCCTAGGAAATACGTGCCGACAATGCCGTTATCCTCCAGCCAGTTCATCGCCCATGACGGTGAATTTCCTTGCGGCGCTGCATATTCAATGGTGGCATGACCGATCACGGCATCCACGGCGTTCTTGTTGAGCACCAGGTATTGCTGGAATGTTGCCTGGTTCATCTCGGAGGCGTTTGCGCCGTAGTAGTCATGTATCCACCCGCCATGATTGCCAATCTTGTGTCCACGCGCTTCCAGATCCCGCAACATCTGTTGCGCTGGCGGATTGAGCGGCAAGTTCCAGCCCAGCCGGTCGCCAAACGCTACCGTGTCGGGACCGGCGGTAATGTGAACCGAAAACGGTCCGTTCTGGAACACGCCCTGGCCGATCAGTTGTGTCATCTCCGCCATGAAATTCGAACACAGGTGCCAGTTCAACGTCAGCCCCGGACGCGCATCGGGCACGCTGGACAACCGTGGCAACCGAAGCATGTCGTTGCTGAAGTAATGCAACAAACCGTGCATCAGCATGCCGTCATTCGCCCCCTTGAGAAAAGTCAGTGGCGTGTTGACGAACAGGACCTTGCCGCTACCGATGCGATTGACCCCGGCAACGAGCCCGAACTGCGGAGAGTTGGCCAGCACGGTTCCGGCAAAAGCACCACGCGTGACGAAACTCGGGTAGGTCAGCGCGCCGTAGATATACCCGCTGATCGCATGCACGCTGTCGGTGCTGATAACCGTCTGTGGTACTGCAAGTGGGGTCAGGTTGTTTGATCGGGTCACCAATGCCGTCGTGGCGGTCGTGTGGAGGTTCATGCCACTGACCTCTGGCAATATTTTTGCAGCAGCGAACGAGATGAGAGGAGCCGACGAACCCGGAAGGGGTGCGCCCGATGACGTCGGCTGCGGTATTTTCGAAGCAACTGGTCCGGTTGCCGTGCGTAAGATCGCATGCTTGTCGATGAGATCAGCCTTGAATTGCTGAGCATGATCGTAAGCCGCCAGTCCACCAGGATTTTGGGCGTGGACCGGCAAATACAGCGCCTGATTGCTCGCCAATCCAGCCATTTTCAGAACCCCGGTCTGTGTCGCTACCGCACCGGCGGACAAGGAACCTCCCTGTACCGCTGCGGCTCTGCTGGTTGTCGTTGCTGCCAGCGCGGTCGGTGCGCTGGTTACAAACGGGACGGATTTTCCGGGTGGAACCTGTATTTTTCGGAATAGACTCTCGAAACCCGTAATCGGCCCCAAGCCGACAGTGCGATCACGCAATTCGTCGTACAACACATAATCAACACCGGCGAGTATGCTCAGGCGTGACTTCGGCACAGCATAGAGTCCGCCATCGGTGAGCGCACCAAAGTCATAGACCAGCATCGCCTGACCGCCACGATTGACGTAGCCTTGCACTGCGGCGACCAGTGCATCAGAGGCCACCACGTGCAGTCGATCCGGAAAAATCACGCCGCGATACGCATTCGTGCCGGTGCCGAGCGCAAGGAACTGGGAGTCTGTCAGGGTTTCGATGCGCAGGCCTTCTTCGCGCGCCGTATCCAGCCAGGCCACGACAGCAGGATCGGACGAGGTCAAGCCGTCCGGCAACAGCAATCCAATTGCTCCCGGAGCCGGCACACCGGAAGTCAGCGACAAAATGCCTGTGCCGACCTGCGCGTGCGCCAGCGAACCCGACAGCATGCTGGCCGCGACGAGTGCAGTGCTGCCCAGTAATCGCCAGATCCGTCGCCTCACAAAAAAAATTGCCAGCCAGGCCGGGAATGCCCGGAGCAAGGCGCCGTAACGCGGCAGCACAATGGTGCTCGATGAAATGTCCATGAAACTCCCCTTTGTGATTGTTAAAAATGACGGGCAGCGACCTGCACCGCATCCTTAATTTAGGAGAGATTTCAACGACAGGTTTGCGTTTGCTCACACGCCAATCCTGCTTTTTGGGGAACTTATCCAATCACACGGAGGTTTCTTGCATTTTCATGCGTTCTGACAGAGTTCGAAACCCTCGGTTACCGACCCGCGATACCCATCGCTAAGAGGCGCTGATTGCCTTGAAAAAATCACGGATGCGCCTGGCATTGGCCCCGACATCGCTCTTGCCGACGCGTGACACCGAACGGACATCGATCCGGCTGCCATCGGCGACGGCAAGAACCCGCACGATCACATCATCCTTGAAGCCGAACCAGCGGGTCGTCGCGGTCGCCTCGATGCGGCCGCTCGCGGCGTCATCAGCAACGATTTCCCAGCCGTTTTTTTTCACGACCGACAAAGCCCTGGCATAGGCCTCCGCTGTCGGCACGCCCAGTTTTAGAGGGACGATATCCGGATAGGCACGCCGTTGTTCTGCAGCGATTTCAGGACCGCCGTACTCGGCTGGATTGGCAGCACCGGCACGCAATGGCAGGATCGCGACGAACGCGGGTGGGTTGTCCAGGTCGCTGGAAATATCATGGATGCGAGGCAGTGCCTGCGCCTGCTGCGACATTTGCCACGGCACGAAGGCGACACCGGCACCGATCAGCAAGCCCAGCACCAGGATCGACCAGGCACCACGGCGCAAGGTCGGTGCCGCCATGCACAGCAGTGACACGACAACGGCTGCGAGACCACAATAAACAACCCAGCGCAGCATCTGGAATCCAACAGGAAAAGCCCACCAGCCGAGCTGGACACCAAGGCCGGAAGCACCCAGCAGGACTAGCGACAACAGCGCCAGCAATAACGGAATTCGGGAAATTTTCATGACAGGTATTCCTCTTGGATAGGCGCTGTGGACAGCCACGCCTTGTTCGCTGGTGTCTGCACGGTAGCATGCCGAGCAAAAGCATGACGGCGACCACCCAGGCATTTGATTAGCATGCTAACATTTAGCCTCCTAATAAAACCCGTCCCGCCATGACACTTTACGACCAGACCCTGATGACCCTGACGATGCGCCTGACGCATGTCGCGCGCGCCTACAAAGCGGCAGCCGACCGGATGGCCGGCGACTTCGACCTGTCGCATGCGACGGCCTGGCCGATGATCATGATCAGCCGCATGGGTGACGGTGTGCGTCCGGGTGCGGTAGCCGACGCCCTCGGCCTGGAACCGCCGTCGCTGGTGCGGGTACTCGATCAGCTGATCCAGGCCGGACTGGTCGAGCGGCGCGACGATGCCAGCGATCGCCGCGCCAAGACCTTGCACCTGACGCCGAACGGCCGTGATCGCGCGGAGCGACTGGAAGCCGCACTGCGGCCGTTTCGTGCCAGCCTGTTCGCCGGCATCACGAAGGCCGATATCGCCACCTGCACCAGCGTACTGAGCGCGCTCGATGACGCGATCACGGCATCCGGTGCCACCCAGCGCGATGCGAACCCGACGTGACCGGTCCGAACCGCCGCGAAATCCTGTACTCGTTCAAATGCTTTGGTGCCGCAATGCTGGCCCTGTATGTGGCGTTCCGGATCGGCTTGCCGCGTCCGTTCTGGGCCATGATGACGGCCTATGTGGTAGCCAATCCCTTGTCCGGCCTGGTGCGCTCGAAAGCGCTTTACCGCTTTGCCGGTACGCTGCTCGGCTCGGGCGTCACCGTGCTGCTGGTGCCGCAACTGGGCAACTCGCCGGAACTGCTGTCGCTGGCGCTGGCTTGCTGGGTCGGTGCCTGCCTGTACCTGTCGCTGCTCGACCGCACGCCGCGCTCGTATGTCTTCATGCTCGCCGGTTACACGGCCGGCCTGATCGCCTTCCCGGTGGTGGCCGATCCATCGACGGTGTTTGAGGTGGCACTGGCGCGGGTCGAGGAAATCAGCCTCGGCATTGCCTGCGCGACGCTGGTTCACTCGCTGGTGTTTCCGCAAAGCGTAGGCCCGGTCTTGCTGGGACGGGTCGACCACGCCATCAATGACGCGCAGCGCTGGATCCGTGAAGCCCTCACGGCGGCACCGGAAAAGTCGGGCAAGCCGGACACGCACGCGCGCTGGAGTCTGGCGGGCGACATCACCGAACTGCGCGTGATGTCGACGCATTTACCGTTCGATACCTCGCATCTGCGCTGGATGTCCGGTTCGATGCAGGCACTGCACGACCAGCTGGCGCTGATGGTGCCGCTGCTGTCGGCCATCGAAGATCGGCTCGACACCCTGCGCCAGCTCGATCCTGCCAGCATGAACAGCGACTGGCACGCGCTGCTGGCCGACATCGCACTGTGGTGCGATGCCCAGTCACCGTCACCGGACACCCCGGCCCGGTTGCGCGCCGAGATCAAGCGCCTCACCCCGGCCCTCGGCCGCGATGCCGACTGGAGCACACTGCTGCAGCTGAACCTGGCCACGCGCCTGCAGGCGCTAATTAATGCCGCCGAAACCTGCCTGGTCTTGCGCCGTCAGACCGACGCTGTGCTGCAAGGACGCGGCCCCATCCCGTCGATGCGGCAGGCCAGCCGGGCCGCCGGCGCACTGCACCTCGATCACGGCCTGGCCTTGCGTTCGGCCTTCGCCGCCTTCATCGCCATCCTGGTCTGCTGCGCGTTCTGGATCTTCACCGGCTGGCCCGCGGGCGCAGGAGCACCGACGATGGCGGCCGTGTTTTGCTGCTTCTTTGCGACCCAGGACGATCCGGTGCCGGGCATCCGGACGTTCCTCAATTTCACGATGCTATCGATCCCGATCTCGGCTTTTTATTTGCTGGTGGTGATTCCGTCGGTCCATGATTTCGCGTTGCTGATGCTGGCGTCGGCCCCGATCTTCCTGGTGCTCGGCGTCTTTGCCGGGCGGCCCGCTACCGGGCTGCAGGCAATGGCCGTGCTGTTTGGCGTGGCCGGCATGATGGGCCTGCAGGACACCGGCAGCGCCGACATGCTGTCGTTTTCGAATGGCATGCTGGCGCAACTGACCGGCCTGGGTGCAGCGGTTTTCTTTAC
>CANFED010000147.1 GCA_947445995.1 Oxalobacteraceae bacterium
ACAAAGCTTTTGCCGGGTGGATGTTCGACCGGCAAATTCATGATGCGGTCCAGTCCGATCAGCGCGGTGCGGGCGTGATGAAAGCGCGTCGCCAGCGCGGCCACTTGCGACAGCGGTGCCAGCGTGCGGCCGGCCAGCATCGTGCAGGCGATCAGTGCACCCATCGACAAGGACTTGTCGGCGATCAGATAGACCCCGACGATGATCAGCGCGACATTGGCCAGTTGCTGGATCAGCACGCCGGCATTGATGCTGGCGGCCGAGAGCAGGCGTGCGCGCAAACTGAGCTTGCCGATTTGTCCGACCAGCTGTTCCCAGCGACGCTGGGCCGGGCCTTCGGCCGAGATGGCCTTGATGGTATCGAGCCCGGACAGGGTTTCGATCAGCGTGGCCTGACGTTGCGAACCGACCGTGAAGGTCTGGTTGATGACGCGTGCCAGTGGCCGTTGCAGCAGCATGCCGGGGATGAGTATCAATGGAATCGCGACGATGGGTACCAGCACCAGTGGCCCGCCGACCCACCAGATAATGAGCAGGTAGAGCACGGTGAACGGCAGATCGATCAGCGTGGTGATGGTGGCCGAGGTCAGGAATTCGCGGAAGGATTCGAATTCGGTCAGGCTGTTGGCAAAGCCGCCGACCGATTTGGGGCGCACCGCCAGACGGATCGCGAGGATTTTTTCATAAATCGTCGAAGACAGCGCCATGTCGATTTTCTTGCCGGCGACGTCGATGAAATAGCCGCGCAGGCTGCGCATGACAAAGTCGAAAAGGAAGACGATGGTCACGCCGATGGCCAGTACCCAGAGCGTTTCGAAGGTCTGGTTGGGGACCACGCGATCGTAGACGTTCATCGTGAACAGTGGCAGCACCAGCGCAAACAGGTTCACCAGAAAGGATGCGATCAGCACTTCGGAATAGATGCGCCACGATTGCCGCAGCGGAGCCCAGAACCAGTGGCCGCCGGCGGGGGTGTCGGCCTTGTCGGTGCGGGCATCGAACTTGAACATCGGGCGCACGAAAATCGCGTGGCCGGTACAGGACGCTTGCAGGATGTCGGCATTGATGTCGAGTTCGCCGTCGCCGGATTCGGGCTGGATGATGCGTACCGTGCCGTCGTTGCCCTTGTGGGTCAGGATGCAGGCCTGACCATCGTTGAGCAGCAAGATCGCCGGCAGCGTCAGCTGGCTGATGCGCGGCAGCGCGCGCTTGACGATGCGCGCCGACAGGCCGGCGCGGGCTGCGGCGCGAATGAACAGCTCGGGCGTGAGCTGGTTGTTCTCCAGTGGCAGACCGGCTGTCAGCGTCTGGCGCGAATGGGGCTGGTTGCGCAGCCGGGTCAGCGTGACCAGACATTCGGCCAGCGGGTCATCGGGTTGCATCGCATCACGCGGCAGCGGCCAGTCGGGCGCGACGGCATCGGCTGCATCGGGAGGAGATTCGTTGTCACGCATGAAAAAGCCTTTCGGTGTGCAGTCTGTCTGGTGCGGGGAATTCTAAACGCAAACAGAGCGAACACTGCGGGCAATATCAAACTGCTATCGGAAAATCGCGCTAGCATAGGCCGCCTTGGCCATCCCGAAAGACCCCTGAGTGCGATCCATCGATTTTTTATTGCGTCAAGTTGCCTTCGTCACGCTGTTTTCATGCTGTCTGGTCCCGATTACGGCGGCGCTGGCGGCACCACCGGTGCTCGAAGTGGTGTCGTTCGGCATGGATGGCGGGCGCGCCGGGAGCACGGTGGTCGCCTCGCCGCAGGATTTTGTGTACGGCGGCGTGCCGACTGCCAAGTCGCCAGCGTCGACCTGGAGCGGGCCGATCCTGGTGGCACCGAACGATACCTGGCAAACTATCCTGGCGCGCTCGCAGACGCCGGACAATGCCTGGACAGCGCGTCTGACGCAGGCAGGTCGTCCCGACTGGCCGCAGCGTCCTGTGCGTGGCAGCAAGGTCTGGATCGAATGGAGCGGGACGCACACGCCGCTGGCGGTGTTCTATTCGGTGTCGGCACGCCAGATGCTGATGGCCAGGATGATCGAGGGCGAACTGCGTATCCGCGAGGCCACCCGCGACGGTGAGCAGCCGGCTGTGCTGTCCGGTGACGCGCTTTATGTCGCGGCTGACACGATCGGCCTGCCGGAGGAAATTGTTGACCAGATGGTGGCGCTGTTTTCGGGGGAGCTCGATTTTCATCGCGACCTGACGCAGGGATTCAAGGGCACGGTGCTGTTCGAAATGCAGTTCGATGATGGACAGATCGGACGACCGGGCCGCATCCTCGCGGCCCGGTTGATGACACCGCAGCGTACGCACACGGCCTATCTGTTTGATGATGTGGCTGCCGGCGAACGGCAGTATTTTGGCTCCGATGGTCATCCGGTACAGCAGACTTTCCTGCAATCGCCGATTCCCTTTTCACGCAAGACTTCGGGTTATTCGGTGGCGCGCTTTCATCCGATCCTGCAAATATGGCGGGCCCACACCGGCGTCGATTTTGCGGCACCGGCGGGTACGCCCGTGCGGGTGACGGCCGATGGTGTCGTCGAGTTTGCCGGTGTGCGCGGCGGGTACGGCAATCTGGTGCTGATCCGTCATACCGACGGGTTATCGACCTACTACGGTCATTTGCAAAGCTTCAGCAAGGGATTGAAAGCCGGCATGGCGGTACGTCAGGGTGACCTGCTGGGCATGGTCGGCATGACCGGCCTGGCCACCGGCCCGCATTTGCATTACGAGTTGCGCCGGCTAGGACGACCGTTTGATCCGGCCTTGTTGCGCAGTGCGTCGCCCTCGTTGCCGGCAAACCAGCTGGTGCGCTTCGATCATCTGGTGCATTGGTACGAGACGCAGTTGTCGGCCTCTACCCGGTCTCACTTCGTGACGCGCTAGCGCGCGACGCGTCGGGGGCGTCATCCTTGTCGTACATCCGGTATTGGTTTTTCCCTTCCGACTTGGCGCGGTACATCGCGGTATCGGCATTCCTGAGCAGTGCGTCCGACTCATTGCCGTCGCGCGGAAACAGGCTGATGCCGACCGAGGTGCCGACCGACTTGATGCCCTGGCTGAGGGTGAACGGCCGGTTGAACGCTTCGACAATCCGCACGGCGACGCGGGTTGCATCGTTTTCGGACATGATGGGTTCGAGGATGGCGGTGAATTCGTCGCCGCCCAGTCGGACGACATGGTCGCCGGGCCGCAAAACCGATTGCAGGCGTTTGGCTGCTTGCTGCAGCACTTCATCGCCGGCAGCATGTCCGAGTGTGTCATTGACGCTCTTGAAACCATCGAGGTCAACGAACAGCAGTGCCAGCATGCTGCCCGCCTTGGCGTTGCGTTCGATGGCAGCTGGCAGGAATCCGGTCAGCCAGTGGCGACTCGGCAAGCTAGTCAGGGCATCTTCGTTGGCGACACGGCTGAGTTCATTGTTGTGGTTTCTGATCGCCGAGATATCGCGCAACGTCATCGCCAGTCCCGTATCGGCGCGTACCAGACGGCGATGCAGCCAGGTGCCGCGCAGTGGACTGTCATCGACCACTTCGAATTCGTCTTCGTAAAAGCCGTTCTGCATGGCTTTGTGGAAGACACTGAACCAGATTTTCTGGGGAATGCCATCGTTGTGTTCGGTAAAACGCGAGCCGATCAATTGTTCACGCAACTTGCCGATCAATAACGCGCCTCGCTCGTTGCAATCTTCGATCAGGAAGTCGACCAGATGCTGTTCAGTATCGAAGATTGCCCGCAGCATGTAGAAACCTTCGTTACCTCCTTCGGTCGCTATCCGGTAAGTCCGTTTGACTTCCTCCGATTGGTAGTGGCGCTGCGCCATCCGCGTCGACATGATGATGCCGATCAGCGATAGCGCCAGCAGGAACGCGGACGCGCTGATCGCACCTCGCCGGTAGGTGTCCCAGGTCGCAATGTAAGGTGCCAGCAAGTGCTGTTCCGATAATCCGATCAGCGTCACGAAAGGGTAGGCCGACAACGCTTGCCATGCCAGATAGCGTGTTTCGCCATCGGCAAAGATGGTGCCATCGGACGCCTTGGTGACGCCGCGTTGCGCCGGTGTGCGCACCGGCATGTGGCGAATCGCCGGACTGTCGGACGGATACAGCGTATTGCCGATACGCGAGCCACGCATCGCTCCGTCCTTGTCGGTTACCGCGAGCAAGTCAGCCTGTCCCAGACTGGCGCTGTCAAAAAAAGCAGTGAAATAGGCGGGCTCGGCCGAAATCACGATCACGCCATTGAACGCGCCGCGGGCATCTTGCAAGCGGCGCGACAGCTGTATCGTGGGTCTGTCGAACAGCCCGGCAGCCATCAGCGGATCAATGTAAAGGTGGTCCGCGGTCGCATCGCGCTGGGCCAGAAAATACGCCATCTTCGCCACGCTCATCCCCGGCTTGATGCTGCGGGTGCTCGTGATCACGGCACCTTTGCGGTCAAGAATCGTTGCCGACAACAAGCCATTGTGCGGGAATAGTCCAGAGCCAGGCTGGGTATCGAGTTGTAGTTGGCCTTTGCTTTGTTGCCAGTCCAGACGCAAATGGAGTGCTGACTGATCGGCCTGATCGAGCAAGCGGGTGAGGTGCTGAGCGAACGAGGTGGCGATATATGAGGCATTTTTTCGTGCATTACGTTCCACAAATTCGTGATCGGACTTAATGATCGACAGCGTGATACTCCAGATAGCCACTGCCAAGGTCAGGCAACCGACGGGCCAGATCAGTAGTGTCGTCAGGTTGCCTTTGATGAATGCGATACGGGATGGAGGCTTCATCCAGGCTTCGGGGGCGCTTTGCTGGGGCATGGCTGTGTGGTCTCCATAAAGTCATATGCAGGAGCGTGCGGCAGGTAATGTCTCGGCGCACTTGCCGCAATTAGAAATTGATGAAAATCATAACACTGCGTAACTATTGGTAGTAACTTGGCGGCGGCATTGAGCCGAATTGACGGAGTGGAGTGTTACTTGTGGGCACAATCTCTGCGGCAGAGAGGCTTGGTGTCATTGCGTGCTTGCCAGAAAACCGCTGTTTTGTAACCATGACGCGCAATTTTTTTGCGATGGATATCGTCGACTTCGGGTGCAAGGTCGTTTGAAGTCTGACGTGTCAGTTCAGTTTGTGCCGCGCTTGACGAAAAACAGGGCTGCGCCAACACCCATCAGCACGCCGCCAAAAAACCGGTTTTGTTTTTTCATGGCACGTGGATCGCGGAAATAACGCTGCATTGACGACGCCGCAAACGCATAGGTATGCATCACCATCAGATCGATCGCACACATGGTGATTCCCAGGATAATCAATTGCGGCAGCAGCGCCGCATTGCCGGTAATGAATTGCGGCAGCACGGCGACCATGAAAATAATGCCTTTCGGGTTGGTCGCATTGGTCAGGAATCCGGTCATCAGTCGCTTGCGCCAGCTTGGTACATCGGCAGCGGCTGACAGGTGGGGGCTGGTGTCATCGACATCGACCTTGGCACGCCACTGGCTGATACCGAGATAAATCAGGTACAGCGCACCGACGATCTTGACCGCATTGAAAGCAACTTCGGATGCCAGAAGCAGTGACCCGACGCCGGCACCGGCAATCACCAGAATCATCAGCAAGCCGGCTTGCAAGCCGGCGATGGTGACACTGGTGCGTTTTACCCCGTACGACAGGCCGTGCGACATCGACAGAACTGCACCGGAACCCGGCGAAATGGCGATGATGCAGGCGGCGATGACAAAAGTGATCCAGGTGGCGAATGTCATGAGGGTTGCCGGCTTACTTGCCCCAGCTGTCTTTCAAGGTTGTGATGCGGTTAAATACCAGTCGGCCGGCAACCGAGTCATGCCGGTCGGCGACAAAGTAGCCGTGCCGTTCGAACTGGTACTTGTCGTCGGCTTGCGCGGTCGCGAGGCCGGGTTCGACCCAGGCCGCAACGACTTCCTTGGCGTTCGGATTGAGCGCGAGTTTGAAATCCTTGCCGCCGGCATCCGGCTGCGCGTCAGTGAACAATCTGTCGTACAGGCGCACCTCGGCTTGCAGCGCATGGGCAGCACTGACCCAATGAATGTTTCCCTTGACCTTGTAATTGGCCGAACCTTCGGTGCCTGATTTGCTGTCGGCGAAGTAATTGCAATGCACGGCGATGACATTGCCCTCGGCATCCTTGTCGCAGCCAGTGCATTCGACGACGAAGCCATAACGCAAACGGACCTTGTTGCCAGGGAATAGCCGGAAATAACCTTTGCTTGGTACTTCCATGAAGTCTTCCTGTTCGATCCACAGGGTGTCGGAAATCGGAAAGTCACGGTTGCCGCGCTCGGGGAAGTGCGGATGGACCGGGGCATGGCAGTCGACGAGTTCGCCGGCAGGGAAGTTGTCGATGATCAGTTTGAGCGGCCGCAAGACGGCGGTTGCGCGTGGCGCTTTCGGATCGAGGTCTTCACGCAGGCAGCCGTCGAGAGTGCCGATGTCGATCCAGCTGTCCGACTTGGTCACACCTGACCGTTCGCAGAACAGTTGCAGCGATTCGGGCGTGAAGCCACGACGTCGCAGGCCGACGATGGTCGGCATGCGCGGGTCGTCCCAGCCATCGACGATGTGTTCTTCGACTAATTCGCGCAGCTTGCGTTTGCTGGTAATGACGTAAGTCAGGTTCAGGCGTGCGAATTCATACTGGCGCGGCAGCGGCTTTTTGAAGTACCCGCCTTCGGCCAGACGTTCCAGCAGCCAGTCATAGAACGGACGGTGGTCCTGAAATTCGAGCGTGCAAATCGAATGCGTGATGTTTTCCAGCGCATCCGAGATCGGATGCGTGTAGTCGTACATCGGATAGATGCACCAGGCGTCACCGGTGCGGTGATGGTGGGCATGGCGGATGCGGTACATGGCCGGATCGCGCAGGTTCATGTTGGGGGATGCCATGTCGATGCGGGCCCGCAGGATGTGCAGGCCATCGGCAAACTCACCGGCCTTCATGCGCCGGAACAGGTCCAGTGATTCTGCCGCCGAGCGTGTCCTGAATGGCGAATCCTTGCCCGGCTCACTGAAGTTGCCCCGGTTAGCCGCCATTTCGTCGGCCGGCTGGCTGTCGATGTACGCATGTCCGGCCGTAATCAGGTACTCAGCCATGTTGTAGAGCCGGTCAAAATAATCGCTGGCGTAATACAGGTGTTCCTGACCGTTGCTGGTCCAGTCGAATCCCAGCCATTTGACCGAGTCGAGGATGGTGTCGACATACTCCTGATCTTCACGCGCCGGATTGGTGTCGTCAAACCGCAGGTGGGCGCGGCCCTGATAATCGCGCGCCAGTCCAAAGTTGAGGCAGATCGATTTGGCATGGCCGATGTGCAGATAGCCGTTCGGTTCCGGCGGAAAGCGCGTAATCACCTGGGGCAATGGCAGTCCTGCGGCATCCGTGCGACCCGCGTGGGTGTGTGCTGCCAGATCGGCATCGATGATGCTACGCAAAAAATTGGAGGACGGCGCCGTATCTGCCGCGACTAGGCTGTTGTGATCTTTGCTCATGGAGGGCGGTCGGTGTCGGAATAGTGAAGATTCAACATTTTACCGTAGCCGGTAGGCCGGTCGATATTGCATCGCCTTCGGCCGGGCTGGTTGTCGCGCTGGTGACGACAGCGAATGCGGAGTTGGGATCGCTGTTTGGTGCGAATCCATGTTGGCTAAAGTCCGATCATGGGGGAGTCGGGCGCTTTATTTTTTCTAAAATGGGTTATCCAAGGCTGTGAATAATTCTTACTTTTTTGATGCCAGGTTTGTCGATGCGGGAAAGTGTTGTAAATCTGCTGCACAAAGGCATCCGCAGACTGATTATTTTCGAGTTTTTTGAATGGATCCGTTTTAACCATACGACAACCTTCGCGACGGTGCCCTGTCGCTACCAATGCAAGGCTATTGCCATGCCAGGAATCGTTGGCACATCAGGATTCTCCTATGACGGCATTGTATTTTTAAGGTCTTCCGCTTTTGGTAGACGGCATTTTTCAACTGAATTAGTCGTCGATTTCATTGACTACCAGTTCCTGAATGTTGGTCGGGGTGCAAAATTTTAGTCGGAAAAATTAAACTTCAACCAATTTTAATTCAAAAGATTGCTATTTTGCCTACTCGGTCCGGTGGGGCGTCGACAGCTTCAATCCCGCCGTTCTGTAATGGAATATGTAAAATTCGTTTGGCTGATTTTGATCTTGGTTGCGAGTCACGGGTCGATGAACTCGATCGACAACTCTGGTCGGCATTTACAAGAAAGATGCAGGGATAGCGTATTTCAGTCAGTCGTAAAAAGTGCAGTCCAATAAGCAGTAAATAAGTTCGTCAGAAGCGGTTCAACAGTCTCAGAGACTGATGACCATTTTCCAGGCAAACACCTTTTAATACACCTTTGGAACAATCATGAAAAAATCATTACTCGTCTTGGCAATTTTCGGCGCATTTGCCGGTGTTGCTTCAGCTCAAAGCTCTGTCACTGCGTACGGTATTGTCGATATGGGTATTTCCCGTGAAACAGGCGGCACAGACGCCAACGGGAACGCTGTCAAGAGCGTAACTCGTTTGGGCAGTGGTATCCAATCTGGTAGCCGCCTTGGCTTTAAGGGTACGGAAGATCTGGGCGGCGGATTAAAAGCCATGTTCCAACTTGAAACAGGTATTGCTGCTGATACTGGCGGTTTCAACCAAGGCGGATTGGCTTTCGGTCGTCAATCATGGGTTGGTTTGGATGGCAATTTCGGTACTGTATCGATGGGGCGCCAATATTCTGCGCAGTTCATTGCCTTGGATAGTATTGATCCGTTTGGTACAGGCTTGGCTGGTAACTCAATCAACTTGTTCACGATGCCAAATGGCATCCGTAATAACAATTCAATCAAATACGCTACTCCATCGATGGGCGGCTTCACTGCCGACGTGATGTATGGTCTTGGTGAAGTTGCTGGTAATTCTTCCGCTAAACGCTCAAT
The DNA here is from genome assembly GCA_947445995.1 of Oxalobacteraceae bacterium. Lineage (GTDB taxonomy): Bacteria > Pseudomonadota > Gammaproteobacteria > Burkholderiales > Burkholderiaceae_D > Actimicrobium. Next base: position 8,969 of record CANFED010000147.1, read on the forward strand.
CGGTGGTTCAGTTGGTTACGCTGCAGGCCCATTGGTCGTAAATCTTTCTTACGAGAAGGATAATGCAGCCGCAAATACCGCTACGTCGGTGACGACTGTGTCAACGGGTTCAACCAAGAATACGCAGCTGTCTGGTTCGTATGATTTCGGTGTTGCAAAACTGGCTGCCGCTTATCGTAAAGACAAAGCGGATCAAATCGTCGCTTCGACCGGCCCCTCTGCGCAAGTAAATGCGGATAACTTTTTGGTGGGCGTAACGGTACCTTTTGGCGCTAGTGCTTTTCTGGCTTCGTATATTCGCCACAACGACAAGTTGGCAGCAAATCAAGATGCTAATCAATTTGCCCTCGGCTACACGTACGCTTTGTCGAAGCGTACAAATTTGTACACGTCATACGCCCGGATTAGCAACGACAATGGCGCTGGTTTTACAGTCAGCGACGCGACTGCCGGTGGTACAAACGAAAAAGCTTTCAACGTAGGTGTCCGTCACAAGTTCTGATTGGTAGCAGGCTGCGGCCTGCGGCCATCATGACTGCATGACAAGAAAAGCACCTTCGGGTGCTTTTTTTAATTCTGCCCCTCGATCATATTGCGTTCAAGTAACTGGCTCGCTGGTCGTTATAAAGACACG
>CANFED010000148.1 GCA_947445995.1 Oxalobacteraceae bacterium
ACCATACTGTGGTTGGTGGCAACCTTCATCACGGCACGCGTTGTGCAGCATGAACTGGACGAGGCGTTCGATAGCGCGCTGCAGGAAACCGCCGAGCGCATCCTGCCGCTGGCCATCCTCGAAATTTACAATCGTGACGATGCAACCGTACCGCAGCGCATCGCGCCACTCGACTCGGAACAGGAATACTTGAGCTATCTGGTACGCGACGCCAGCGGCAAGATACTGCTGCAATCGCGCCTTGCCAGACCTGAACTCTTCAAGACCTCAAGCAGAAAGGGTTTCACCACGACGGCCACGCACCGGCTGTATTCGACCAGCGCGTTGCAGGCAACCATCTTCATCGACATTGCCGAACCGATGGAGCACCGCCGCGAGGCAGCATGGGATGCCACCGCCGCGCAACTAAAACCATTGCTGCTGTTGATTCCGCTGAGCCTGTTCGGTAGTTGGCTGCTGGTCCGGCTGAGCTTGCGCAGCGTGCTGTCGTACCGCGATGCGATCGAGCGGCGCGGCGTGGGCGACCTCTCGCCGATTGAAGCAGGCCAGTTACCGGCCGAAATCAAACCACTGGCGCACGCAGTCAATCACCTGATGGAGCGGTTGCGCTACGCGCTGGAAGCCGAGCACAGTTTTACCGCCAACAGCGCCCACGAACTGCGCACGCCGCTGGCGGCGACGCTGGCGCAACTCCAGCGTTTGCAGCGCGAAGCACCGGAAGGCCCGTTACAGGCACGCATTGCACAGATCGAGACCTCGCTGCGCGCGCTGTCGCGGCTATCGGAAAAACTCATGCAACTGGCCAAAGCGGAAGGCGGCGGACTGCTGTCCGAAACGCCACAAGACCTGGCCGCGCTGCTGACATTCGTCGTGCAGGAATTGCACCGCGCAGCACCGACCGCCATCCGGCTCACGCTCCCTTTGAACGGCCCGGTGCTGTCGACGATCGACCCGGACGCATTTGCCATTTTGGCGCGCAACCTCATCGAGAATGCCCTGAAGCACGGCAGCCCCGATGCCAAGATTGACATCACCTTGTCCGACGACGCCTTGCTGAGTGTCGTCAACGCCAGCGCAGTCGTACCGGCACCTATGCTGGCACGCCTGAGTGAGCGCTTTGTCAGAGGCGATAGCCGGACCGGCGGCTCCGGCCTTGGTCTGGCGATTGCCACGACGATTGCGCACGGAGTGGGCGCAACGCTGACACTGGCCTCGCCCGCTGGCGGTCGGGATAGCGGCTTTGAAGTACGTGTCCAGTTTGTACCGGCGAAGCCGGAAACGCTTCTCTGACGATCAGACATCTACTGGCAAGTATGAAAAAAATCGCCCTCCGTAAGGTACCCGGAGAGCGATTTTTTTATCTGCAAGTACGTTCAGAAAAACTCAGCAGGCGCTGGCCCGCACCGGCACCGGCAAATTGAACAGCGGCCGGATAAACAGCCCTGCCCAGTTGCCGATCAACGCGAACACAATCCACATCCAGCCATGCAAGCTGCCGGAGGCAATACCACTAAAAAATGCCCCGATATTGCAGCCATAAGCCAGTCGTGCGCCATACCCCAGCAACAAACCGCCGATGACCGATGCCAGCAAATGACGGCCGGAGATCGACCATTCCGGCTTGAATTTGCAGGCCATCCCGGCAGCCAGCAGCGCGCCCAGCATGATCCCGAAATCCATCACCGACGTGATATCGGTCAGGACCGGTGCGGCCATGGCCTGTTGCATCGCCGGTGCCGAATAGCCTGACCAGGTCTCGACCGGCACTTGCATCGCCTGCAACGCCATGCCGCCCCACAGCCCGAAAGCCGACGTGATTCCCCACGGCCGACCGGCAAGGTACAAGGTCGCAAAATTAAGCACTGCCAGTCCGACCGCACCGGCCAGTAGTGGCCACGGACCACGCAGCCAGCCCGCATTGCGAATCGTCAGGATCGGTTCGACAACGCCGTGACGGGATTGCTCGATGCGCGCGACCACTTTGTACGCGACAGCAAACACCACGACGTTGAGCGCCAACGCCAGTGGCCAGCCAAATGATTTCACCAGCGACACCGGTGCATGGGAAGGCAGTGCCTGCCACCAGCCAAGATGGGTGATGCCAATCACCGAACCCACCACGAAAAACAGCAATGTCACGAACATCCGTGTATTGCCGCCGCCAGCTGCGAACAGCGTCCCCGACGCACAACCGCCGCCCATTTGCATGCCGATCCCGAACAGGAAAGCACCCACCGCCACCGACACGCTCAACGGCGAAACAAAACCGGTGACCGGTTGGCCAAACAGCGAACCATTCGCCAAGGCCGGAAAGATCAGCAGGCAAGCCACACCCAGCATCACCATCTGGGCACGAAAACCGGCACTGCGGCCATCGGCCAGCAAGACCCTGAATGCCGACGTGAACCCGAATAGTGCGTTATACAGCACGATGCCCAAAGCGCTGCCGGTCGCAAACAGCAAGGCCATCCTGGTCGAGACGGTCTGGTTGATGACAACGGCCAGCACCAGCATCAGCGCCAATGCCGCGACGATGACCCGGACTTGTACGGCAGGTTTGTCCGGCATCTGCCGGGAGAGAGTTTCGCTACGATTCATGATGTCGATTCAGTCGGTTCAGGGGGAAATAAAAAATTACGTTGCGGTCAATTGATCACGGATCGGCAACTGACGAATACGCTTGCCGGTCGCCGCAAAGATCGCATTGCACAGCGCCGGCGCAACCGGTGGCAACGGTGGCTCACCAACACCGCCGGGTGCTACTGCGTAGTTCGGTGCCACGGTGTGCACACGGATTTCGCGTGGTACTTCGTTTTGCCGCAACAGCTCGAAGTCGTGGAAGTTCGATTGCTCGACACGACCATCCTTAAAGGTGATCTGCCCCTTGATGGCCAGTGTCAGACCCATGATCAACGCCCCTTCGACCTGCGAGCGAATCCGTTCCGGATTGACTTGCGGTCCGCAATCGATCGCCATGTCCACGCCAACGACTTCCATCACACCCTTGTCGCTGATGGCCACTTCGATCACGGTAGCGGTGTAACTCATGAACGAGTACGCCATCGCAATGCCGAGTCCGTGACCCTTGGGCAGCTTGCGACCCCAGCGTGCCTTGCTCGCTGCCAGTTCGACCACGCCGCGCATGCGACCAGTGTCGATCGGATAAATCTCTGGCGATTCACCGTAGTTGCTGGTGTCGCCCATAGCCGTCGGATTGAGTTTGCGGGCTGGGCCTATCAGTTCCAGCAAGTAGTCTTTCGGATCGCGCTTGGCAGCGGCGGCAAGTTCGGCAATAAACGATTGCACGCCAAACGCATGCGGAATGTTGTAGACCGAACGGAACCAGCCGATCCGCGCGTGGGCAGGAACTTCCGGCGTCTCGATGCGGATGTTCGGAATGGCGTACGGAATATTGATCGCGGTTTGCCCCATTTCGCCAATGCCCAGTCCCATTGCACCTGGCACAAAGGTCGAACGGATGGTCGGTGCGGCAGAGCGATGCAGCCATGCGGTCGGCTTGCCGGCGGCATCCACTGCTGCCTCGAAATGCTCCACCGAGACGGTATGCAAATAATCGTGACGAATATCATCGTCGCGGGTCCATTGCACCTTGACTGGCTTGCCATCCATCGCTTGCGACAACAGTGCTGCTTCGGCGGCAAAGTCGGGCTTGGATTTGCGACCGAAGCCACCACCGAGCAAGGTGATATTCACCGTGACCATCTCGGGTTTGATACCGAGGTGCTTGGCGACGATTTCGGCAGTCGCTTGCGGTGCTTGTACCGGCGCCCAGATTTCGCATTTGCCATCGACGAAACGCGCGGTGGCAACCGGTGGCTCCATCGTCGCGTGGGCCAGATGCGGCAGATAATATTCGGCGCTGACGGTCTTCTTCGACGCAGCCAGGACCTCCATCGTCTTGCCTTCATCGCGCACGGCTTTGGCCGGTGCACGCGCCACGACTTCCATCGTCTTGCGGAATTCGGCCGAATTGTAGCTGGCGTTCGGACCGTCTTCCCAGACGATGACCAGCGCTTCGCGGCCTTTCATGGCTGCCCAGGTATTGGTCGCGATCACGGCGACGCCACCCAGCGGATTGAAGCCCACCGGTCCCGATGTCGGCTTGAGTTCAACCACGCGCAGCACGCCTGGCAAGGCCAGCGCCTTGGCCGCGTCGAAGCTGACGACTTTGCCGCCCAGTACCGGAGGACGTGCCACCACCGCGTAGACCATGCCGTCGAGCCGCACATCGATACCAAACTTGGCACGACCGTGAACGATGTCAGCACCATCGATGAGCTTGGCGTTGGTTTTACCAATGTAGCGAAATTGCGCCGGCTTTTTGAGGACCAGTGTTTCGGTGGCAGGAATCGGCAGCGCAGCGGCGGCCAGGGCGACCTTGCCGAAACCGATCTTGCGTCCGGTCGGGATATGCACCAGCTCATGATTGCGGGCCTGCACTTCGCTGGCCGGTACTTTCCATTCAGCGGCAGCGGCGGCTTCGAGCATCATCCGCGCGGCGGCACCGACCCGGCGCAATGGTGCCAGCGAGTGACGCAGGCTGCGCGAGCCGTCGGTATTCTGGTTACCGTACAGCGTCTGGTTGCCCTGAGCCTGCACCACCTTGACATGCTTGAGGTCGGCTTCGAGTTCTTCGGCCACCACCAGCGGAAAACTGGAGCGTACGCCCTGCCCCATTTCCGAGCGGTGACAGATCACCGAGACGATGCCATCGGCAGCGATCGACACAAACACCAGCGGGTTGTCGACCAGTCCGCCCGGCATGCCATCACCACCGTATTTTTTGGCCACTGGGGGTGGTGTCGCGGTTTGTGCAAACAGATTGCCGGACTGTGTCACGGCGATCAGGAAACCGGTTACACCGGCGCTTTTCAGCAGCCGGCGGCGGGATGGGTCGCTCGGCGTGCCGAGGGTGATCTCGTTGTTCGTCATGCTTTTACTCCTTGTGCAGCAACCGTCTTGATGGCTGAGCGAATACGGGTGTAAGTACCACAACGGCACAGGTTGCCGCTCATGGCGTCATCGATGTCGCTGTCGGACGGTTTGGGCGTGCGCTTGAGTAAAGCAATGGCCGACATGATTTGTCCGCCCTGGCAATAACCGCATTGCGGTACACCGGCCTCGACCCAGGCGACCTGCAGTGCAGCGCCGAGCTTGTCGTTTTCGACTTGCTCGATGGTCGTGATCTGCTTGCCGACAGCAGCAGAAATCGGCGTGATGCAGGAGCGCGTGGCAACGCCATCGATATGGATGGTGCAGGATCCGCACAGGCCCATGCCGCAGCCAAACTTGGTGCCGGTCAGGCCCAGTTCATCGCGCAGGGTCCAGAGTATCGGTGTGTCTTGCGGTACGGTGACGGTGTGAGCACGTCCATTGATAGTCAACGAAGTCATGTGATGGGTCCGGGAAAATGATGAGACAGCAGAGATGAATCAGCGGAATGGATCAGGTACATAAAAGCGCACATCAGCATCGGTGTGTGAATCCGGTGCCGGTCATTCAGCGCAGCGGCGCAATCAGTAAAGTCGCCTTCTACAATTACATTCGAGTAGCAACTCTATACCAGCGAGTAATGCACCGCTTGGAATTGATTCGTGCTATGTACCTGTGTACCTGCACTCAATAGGCGGCTATCAGCCTGGCGACAGATGAACGCGATTGCGGCCGGCACCCTTGGCCATATACAGCGCGTCATCTGCCGCGCGCAGCAAGTTGGTCATCGTGCCCGCATTGCCGGCATGGTGGATTGCCACACCGATACTGATGGTGACTTTACCCAGTGGCGATGACGCATGCGGCATTGCCAGGTCTTCGATGGCCAGTCGGACCGACTCGGCCAGATGCAGCGCGACCTCGTTATCGGTGTTGGCCAGCACGATAGAAAACTCTTCGCCGCCATAGCGTGCGGCCAGGTCTGCGCTGCGGCGCGTGCCGCCCTGCAGCGCGGCGGCGATGCGGCGCAGACATTCATCACCAGCCTGATGACCGTAACAGTCATTGAATTTCTTGAAGTGATCGACATCGATCATCAGCACGGCCAACGGTAAGCCAGTACGACAGGCGCGACCCCATTCGCTGCTCAGGACCGCATCGAACTGACGCCGGTTCGCCAGTCCCGTGAGGCCATCGGTGGCCGACAACGTGGCCAGCTTGCCATTGGCGTCTTCCAGCTGCGCCGTGCGTTCGGCCACGCGCAACTCAAGCCGGTCGACCATGCGCGCATGGGCAATTGAAATCATCGCTTGTCCGCCCAGCGTGCGCAGAAACTCGGCACGCTCGGCGGTGAACGACGATTCGGCCAGATTATTTTCGAGATACAGCAGGCATGCCACCCGACCGCCCTGCCGGATCGGCAGGCACAGCACCGAGCGCGGATGCTGCCGTTGTACATACGGATCGCCGGAAAAACGCGGCGACAAAGTCAGGTTGTCCTCGATGATGACCTCGCCGGTTCGGACCACAAAACGCAGCAGCGACAGCGGGAATTGCAGGTCGGCCGCGCCATCGAGCGACACCACGCGTGATTCCAGTACCGCCAGCCGGCTCTCGTCCATCTCGGCTTCGACACGCCAGACACCACCATCGAACAGCAGCAGACGGGCGACCTGCGCACCGGAATTTTCACGCACGATGGCGATGAGGTGCTGCAGCACGTTGCGCAATCCGATTTCGTCGGACAAGGCCTGCGAAGCCTTGATGATGGATGCCAGGTCGAGCACCGCATTGCCCGATGTGCTGGTCGTGTCGGTCATCGAAACAAAGCGCGGCGCAATCGCGCCGGTACCCGGATTGACCAGACTGCCGTGTTGTGCTGCCAGCTGCGCGACCTTGCCGTCCGCGCCCCAGCGCCGGTACAAGCCCAGCGCGTCTTGCAAAAAGGTGGCGGCCACGCGCGGCTGATGGTGCGCCAGCCAGAACTGGCCGCACAATTCGTTGGCCAGCGCTTCGATATGCTGATAGCCGCTGTCATGCGCGGCATCGATCGCTTGCCGGTAAAAGCCCAGCGCCTGCGGCATGTCCCTGTGATAGCGCGCCAGCTCGGCTTGCACCAGCCAGTTGCCGGCGGCATGGCTGACCGGATTCAATTGTGCCCAGTTGGCCAGTAGGGCGAGCAGTGCGCGCACGCGGTCCAGCAGTTGGTCGGTATCGGCGCGCTGCGGCTGCCGTTGCAACACACGCAGCCAGATCAGCGCCGCATAAAAAGTCGTCTCCGGCACCTTGGCCTGGCCGCGCAGAATCTGCACGACCAGGTCCAGTTGTCCGGCCTGCAGTTCGGCATCGGCACTGTCGAACAGGTAAGCGTTACGGATTTTTCCCTGATAAAAATAGGCGAGGTACAAGCGCGAACTGCCATAACGCTCCAGAAAACTGGCTTCGCTGAAGGCATCATCATCGTAACTGTCGGCACATCGGGTCAGGCCCATCAGACAGCGGGCTGGCTGCAGCGCACCGGCAATCGTGCAATCGACCATGTCGAGCTGACCGTGGCTGCGCATGATCGCCAGGTCGCGTGTCGTGGCTTGCAGCAGGTCTGGCAAGTAGTGTCCGAGGATGAGCCGATCAGTGGCCCGCACCGCCGCAACCACGCCGACGTTGAGAAAGTCGCCGCTGTCATGCGCATCGCGGAACGCGTCATCGTACAGCGCGATCGAACTGGCTAGAGGTTTCGTCCAGTGGCTGTTCATCGCACCGAACATCAGGCCGGTCAGCACCCGCGCCTGCATGTTGTCGCCACGATTGGCCAGTTCCAGCGCCATTGCACCGAAGCGGTAACTGCGCTGATCGTGATAGGTCCCGGCCAGAAAAAAAGCATAAGCGACATACGCCACCGGCGTGAAGTCGCTATTACCCTGTTGCAGCGACAGCCGCGTCATTGACACCACCATCGTCATGCTCAGGTCTTGCTGACCAGCGTAATAGCTGGCTTGCCACAAGTGCTGCATCATTTGCATCGTCGCGCGCGCGATTGGGTCCTGCATCGGCGTGGCCTCCAGCAGCGCATCAATATCGCAATCGCCGAAGTGCTCCCTGATGTCGGTAACAATGTCGGCAATGCCGGCCTTGAGCACGGCACTGTCGTCACTGACCGTGATTCCCAGCAAGCCCAATGCGTCACGCAAGAGGTGTATCGCTTCGGGTAAGCGACCCTGCAGCTGATACTGGCCGGCTTGCTGCCCGATGCAACGAACGGCTTGCAGCGCTTCCGTGCAATGTGCCCGCACCAGCGGATAGATCGCCTCGGCCTGCGCAAACTGGTTGCACAGGCACGCGGTTTCGGCGGCACCCAATTGCAGGTCAAGCATCAGTGCGGTGTGCGCTTGCCATGCGTCGGCGGGCATCAGCGCAATGCCGATCTGCATGTGGTGTGCCGCCGCCTCGAACGCCGCCGCACCGCGTGCCTTGATACCGGCGCGGTAATTCAATTGGGCGAGCCGGAGCGATTCGGTCGGGTCGGTGATACCGTCACGTCCGGCATTGCACTGCTCGACGATGGCCAATAACTGGGTGTCGAGATCGGTGGTGTGATGCAGCAGTTCCCGACCGATCTGCAAATGACTGGCCTGCCGCGCCGCCATGTCGGCGCTGGCATAGGCGGCCTGTTGCACGCGATCATGCAGGAAGCGATAGCGCACCTGTGTCGCGCCCTGCCCCTCGGTGCCAAGATATTTGTACTGCTCGCCCAGCGGATGCACGAGTCCTGCCTGCAATGCCGGCCATAAATCCTGCTGCGTTTGCCAGCCATGCTGACCACCGACCACGGCCAGCGTAGCAAGGTCAAAGCGGTTGCCGATGCAGGCAGCCAGCTCCAGCAAGCGGCGGGTGGGCGACGGCAACCGGCGGATTTTTTCCAGCATCAGGTCGATCACGTTATCGGTGTAATCGGCATTGGCGATCGCCTCCAGATCCCAGTGCCAGTCATTCGACTCGTGGCGGTAAAAAAGCTGCCCGGCATCGTGGATGGTGTGCAGGAACTGGTTCAGGAAAAACGGATTGCCACGGGTTTTTTTGAAACACAGGCTGGTCAGTGCGACGGCATCGTCCGGCATGACGTGCAAGGTACTGGCCACCAGATGACCGACCTGCGCCGCGTCGAGCGGTGCCAGCAGCACAACCTCGACCGGAAAGCCGGCCTGTTGCAGGCGCTCGCGCAGCGCAGTCAGTCGATGCAGAGCGTCAACCTCGTGATCCCGATAGGCACCGATACATAACAGGTAGCGATCCTGCGGCGATGCCATCAGCGTCTCGATCAGTGCCAGCGTCGACGTATCGACCCACTGCAAGTCATCAAGAAAAATCACCATCGGATGGCTTGCCGATGAAAAGACATCGACGAAGCGGCGAAATAAACGGTTCAGCCGATGCCGGGATTGGACCGGCGGCAACGCAATCACCGGCTCGGTCGCACCAACGATTAACGCCAGTTCCGGGATGAGCGCGACGATCACGCCGATCTGTGCACCCAGCGCTTCGCGCAAAGCGTTCGCCCATTGCCGCACCTGCTGTTCCGGTTCGCACAACAGCTGCCGGACCAATTCCTGGAA
>CANFED010000149.1 GCA_947445995.1 Oxalobacteraceae bacterium
CATTGCAGCGCACGTCGAGCGTGCAGCACAACGAACAGATTGCTCCCTGGTAGGCCGGGCAGTGCGCCATGTCTTCGGTCTCGAACGTGTTCTCGCAAATCACGCAACGGCGCGTAACCAGTCCATCGCGTGGCAGAGTATCGAGGCGCGCAATGTAGTAGCGCCCGCGTGTGGCAATCGCAATCAGTGGTGCCAGCAGCAGTGCGCTGGCCAATGCGATGAACGGCGCGAGTGCCTGCGCCAGTGCACCAAACGAGCCTGCCAGCGCAACGGCCGACAGCAGTGTCGCGCCCAGCATCGCGCCGACACCGACCGGATTGATGTCGTACAGATGGGCGCGCTTGAATTCGATATGCGGCGGACTCAGGCCGAGCGGCTTGTTGATCATCAGATCGGCCACCACCGCACCGATCCACGAAATCGGCACCAGCGAATACATCGTCAGCACATGTTCGAGCGCCTTGAACACGCCCAGCTCCATCAGCAAAATCGCGATCAGGACATTGAAGATCAGCCAGACCACGCGGCCCGGATGGCTGTGCGTCAGGCGGGCAAAAAAATTCGACCAGGCCAGCGAACCGGCATACGCATTGGTCACGTTGATCTTGACCTGCGACACCACGACGAACAGCGTCACCGCTGCCAGCACCCAGGCCGGATTCGAGAACACATAGCTGAACGCCACCAGATACATTTGCGTGGGTTCGATGGCCTGATCCATCGGCACCTGATGCTGGATCGCGAGGTATGCCAGCAGCGCACCGCCCAGCATCTTGGCCGCGCCCAGCACGATCCAGCCGGGTCCGGCCAGCAGCAGGGCCGACCACCAGCGCACGCGATTGGCCGGGGTTTTTTCAGGCAGGAAGCGCAGAAAGTCGACTTGCTCGCCGATCTGCGCGATCAAGGCAAAAGCAACGGCGGTGGCGGCGCCAAACAGCGCCAGATTGAACGAGCCGCCGTCCTCGGCGCGGCCGGAAAAATGCATCAGTTCGGTCAGTGCGGTGGGCTGCTTGTAGAGCACGCACACGTAGGGCAGCACCAGCAGCACGATCCAGATTGGCTGGGTCCACAGTTGCAGGCGACTGATCCAGGTGATGCCCCACGCCACCATCGGAATGATGACCAGCGAACAGGCGATGTACCCGAGCGCCAGCGGCAAGCCGAAATACAGCTGCACGGCCTGCGCCATGATGGACGCCTCCAGCGCAAAAAAGATGAACGTGAACGACGCATAGATCAGCGATGTGATGGTCGAGCCGATATAGCCGAAGCCGGCACCGCGCGTCAGCAAGTCCATGTCGACACCGTATTTGGCCGCGTAATAACTGATCGGCAGACCGGTCAGGAAGATCAGCACCGACACGCACAGGATGGCCCAGAACGCATTCGAGAACCCGTAGCTCAGCGTGATCGCACCGCCGATCGCTTCGAGCGCGAGGAACGAGACGGCACCCATCGCGGTATTGGCCAGGCTGAATTCGGACCACTTGCGAAACGCGCGCGGCGTGAAGCGCAACGCGTAGTCTTCCAGCGTCTCATTGGCGACGAGCGTGTTGTAGTCGCGGCGGATCTTGATGATGCGTTGGGGGGCTGCCGACGGCACGGAGTTCTCAGGGAATCAGGGATATCAAGCATTAGCAAGTTTCAAACCATGCCAGAGCTCATCGCAACGCACGGTTTCGTGCGTGATTCTGATCGCGCTGCACCTCGATGGGATGGCGCGCCTTGGCATGGTGCGCATGAACCGTTGGCATGGTTGGGCCTATCCGCAGCGCTTACGTCAAACGACGTATTGCTGCACTGCGGCGCTCCTCCTAATCTACGTCTCAAGGCAAAACGCTTTCCAGATCGGCAACACCAGCATGTGGTGATGCTGCTCGCACAAACCTGTTTGCCAGCAAATTTTCCGTACCATCACCATCTGAAAGGAGCACTGCATGTCAACTCGTTCCCCTGCCGACATCAAGTCCGCCCAGCGCCGCAAGGTTCTCATGGGTCTTGCTGTTGCCTCCACGCTGGCATTCCCGGCATTGAGCTTTGCCCAGTCTCCGGCGACGTCGAAAATCAACACGACCAAGCTGGCGATTACCGATACCGAAGTCACGGTCGGTCAGTTGCACTCGGCAACCGGCACGATGGCCATCAGTGAAACCGGTTCGATCCAGGCAGAGCGCCTGGCGATCGACCAGATCAACGCGATGGGCGGCATTCTTGGTCGCAAGATCAAGATCATTCAGGAAGACGGTGCCAGCGACTGGCCGACCTTCGCTGAAAAAGCCAAGAAATTGCTGGTCAGCGATCGCGTAGCCACGGTGTTCGGTTGCTGGACTTCAGCGTCACGCAAAGCCGTGTTGCCAGTCTTTGAAAAAGAAAACGGCTTGCTGTACTACCCGACTTTCTATGAAGGCCTGGAGCAATCCAAGAACGTGTTCTACACCGGTCAGGAAGCCACCCAGCAAGTGCTGGCCGGTCTCGACTGGATCGCCAAGGAAAAGAAAGCCAAGACCTTTTTCCTGGTCGGCTCCGACTACATCTGGCCACGCACGTCCAATAAAATTGCACGCAAACATATCGAGAACGTGATCAAGGGTTCGGTTGTCGGCGAAGAGTACTACCCGCTGGGTAACACCCAGTTCGGCTCGCTGATCAACAAGATCAAGCTGAAAAAACCGGACGTGATTTTCACTGACGTCGTCGGTGGCAGCAATGTCGCGTTCTACAAGCAGCTCAAGGCCGCTGGCGTCACTGCCAAGACCCAGACTCTGCTGACCATCTCGGTGACGGAAGATGAAATGCTCGGCATCGGTGGCGAAAACGTCGAAGGCTTCTACGCATCGATGAAGTATTTCCAGAGCCTCGATAACGCGAACAACAAGAAATTCGTTGCGGACTTCAAGGCCAAGTACGGTGCCAATGCCGTGATGGGTGACGTTACCCAGGCTGCCTATCTGGGCCCGTGGTTGTGGAAAGCCGCTGTCGAGAAAGCCGGCAGTTTCGATGTCGACAAGGTCATCGCCGCCTCCGCCGGACTGGAACTGAAGAATGCGCCGGAAGGCTACGTCAAGGTGCATGAAAACCATCACCTGTGGAGCAAGACCCGCATTGGCCAGGCACAGAAAGACGGCCAGTTCAAGGTGGTCTACGAGTCGGAGCTGATCGAGCCGAACCCGTTTCCTAAGGGCTATCAATAACCTGCGTCATGCGTCGGATGGGCACGGTTCTTCGTGACCATCCGACGCGGTTGTACCGCATCACCCAATTTCTTACGCAGCATCAAAGGGAGTCACCATGGAGTGGTTATCTGAATTCGGCGCCATCTTCGCGATGCAGGGCTTTAACGGCCTGTCGGTCTTTTGCGTGCTGCTCCTGATGGCGCTCGGACTGGCTATCATCTTCGGACAGATGGGCGTGATCAACATGGCGCATGGCGAGTTCCTCACCATCGGTGCCTACATGACGTATTACCTGTCGTCACTGACGACCAAATACGCACCGTCTTTCCAGCCCTATTATTTTTTCCTGGCGATCGTGCTGTCATTCATCGCTGCGTACGGTGTCGGTTATCTGACCGAACGCCTGATGATCAGCCGCCTCTACAAGCGTCCGCTCGATACCTTGCTGGCGACCTGGGGCTTGAGCCTGCTGATGCAGCAAACTTTCCGTTCGGTGTTCGGTGCCAAGGAAGTCAGCGCCACCTTGCCTGACTGGCTGATGGGCTCGTTCAAGCCAACCGAAAATATCGATATCCCGATCAATGGCGCGTTCATGATGTGCCTGACGGTGATCATGACCGGCGGTATTTTCCTGCTGCTGTTTCGTTCGCGCTGGGGCTTGCAGGTCCGCGCTACGATGCAAAATCGCTTGATGAGCGGTGCGGTTGGTATCAATACCCGCAAGGTGGATCGCACTACGTTTGCCCTCGGTTGCGGAGTCGCCGGTGTGGCCGGTTCGGCCTTCACAACCATTGCCTCGACCGGTCCGACCAGCGGTTCGCTCTACATCGTCGACACCTTTCTGGTGGTGGTGTTTGGCGGTGCGCAAAGCCTGATCGGCACGATTGCCTCCGCCTTCTCGATCGCCCAGACCCAGTCGACTGCCGAGTTCTTCCTGTCCGGATCGATGGCCAAGGTACTCACGCTGTCAGCAGTGATCGTGATCCTGATGCTGCGTCCGCAAGGCCTGTTCTCTTCCAAAGTCCGCAAGTAGTTTTTCAAATCAAGGACCGACCATGAACACACTGTACGAAAAATTACTGGGAGGACGGCAGGGTGCCATCGGCCTGCTGGTGCTGGGCGCGCTGCTGCTGGTGGTGTTTCCGCTGCTGCTGGACGGCTTTCGCCTTGGCCTGGTCGGCAAGTATCTGTCGTACGCCTTCGTCGCCGTTGGCCTGGTGCTGTGCTGGGGTTATGGCGGTATTTTGAGCCTCGGCCAGGGCGTGTTCTTCGGCGTCGGCGGCTATTGCATGGCGATGTTTCTGAAGCTTGAAGCATCCGACCCGATCAGCACCAAAATCCAGTCGACTCCCGGCATCCCGGACTTTATGGACTGGAACCAGATCACGGCGTTGCCGGCCATGTGGCAACCGTTTCACAGCCTCCCGCTGACCCTGCTGCTGGTGATTGCCGTACCCACGCTGATCGCTTTCATCCTTGGCGTGGCGATGTTCAAGCGTCGCGTTGGTGATGTGTATTTTTCGATCGTCACGCAAGCCGTCGCTGCCATTCTCGCCATCCTGATCGTCGGCCAGCAAGGCCTGACCGGTGGCGTCAACGGCATCACCGATCTGAAGACCATGCTGGGCTGGGACATCCGTACGGATTCGGCCAAGATGATTTTGTACTTCGTCACGGTTGGCCTGCTGTTTGTCTGCGTGCTGTTCGGCCGCTACATCCTCACCTCGAAACTGGGCCGGCTGCTGATGGCGATGCGCGACAAGGAAGAGCGCGTGCGTTTCTCCGGTTACGACGTGGCCAGTTTCAAGATCTTCGTGTTTTGTGTGGCGGCGGCTTTCTCGGCCATCGGTGGCGCGATGTTCACGCTGCAGGTCGGTTTCATGTCGCCGTCGTTTGTCGGCATCGTGCCCTCGATCGAGATGGTGATCTACGCCGCAGTCGGTGGTCGCATGTCACTGCTCGGTGCGATCTACGGCACGCTGCTGGTGAACTTCGGCAAGACGTATTTTTCCGAGACGCTGCCTGAACTGTGGCTGTTCCTGATGGGCGGTTTGTTCATCACCGTGGTGATGTATTTTCCGGATGGTATCGCCGGATTGTACGAGTCGCATGGCCGTCCGTGGCTGGCGAAATGGTTGCCGAAAGCGCGCGCCAAACCTGCACCAGAAGCCAATGCGCAACCTGCCGCCGAACTGGAGACTGTCAAATGAGTAACGCACCGATCGGCGTCAAGAATACCCACCGGCCCGTGCTGGCGGTTGAAGGCCTGACTGTCTCGTTCGATGGTTTCAAGGCAGTCGATAACCTGAACCTGTACGTCAACCGCAATGAAGTCCATGTCGTGATCGGCCCGAACGGGGCCGGCAAGACGACGGTGCTCGACCTGATCTGCGGCAAGACCCAGGCTACTTCCGGCAGCATCCGTTTCAACGAGCGCGAACTGACCAAGATGGCCGAGTACGACATCGTGCGCGCCGGCGTTGGCCGCAAGTTCCAGACACCGTCGATCTACGAAAACCTGAGCGTCTTCGACAACCTCGAAATGTCGTTCCCGCGTGGCCGGTCGGTGTTCGGTGCGCTGGTGTTCGAGCGCTCGGCCGACGTCATCGCCCGCGTCAATGAAGTGGCTGCCGAGATCTTTTTGAGCGAGCAATTGCATCAGCAGGCCGACCTGTTGTCGCATGGTCAAAAGCAATGGCTGGAGATCGGCATGTTGCTGATGCAGGAGCCGGAATTGCTAATGCTTGACGAGCCGGTGGCTGGCATGAGCGTCTCCGAGCGCAGCAAGACGGCCGAGCTGCTCGGTCGCATCAGCCAGGGGCGTTCGGTGCTGGTCATCGAGCACGACATGGAATTCGTCAAGAGCATCGCGCACCGGGTCACCGTGCTGCATCAGGGCAAAGTGCTGGCCGAAGGCAGCATGGAATCGGTGCAGGCCAATCCGAAAGTGATCGAAGTCTACCTGGGTCACTAAGACCGAAAGGAAACACCATGTTGAGCATCACCAATCTCGTTTCCGGCTACGGCCAGAGCCAGGTCATTCACGACATCAACCTCAACGTCGAGAAAAATGAAATCGTCGCCATCATGGGTCGCAACGGCATGGGCAAGACCACGCTGTTCAAGACACTGATGGGCGTGCTGCCCAAGCGCAGCGGCAGCATCCGCATCGGCGACAAGGAAATCGGCGGCATGGAAAGCTTCGAGCGCGTCGAGAGCGGCATCGCCTACGTCCCGCAGGGCCGGATGATTTTTTCGAACATGACCGTGCTCGAAAACATCCAGACCGGCCTGCCTGCCAAGGCGCGCGGCAAGGTGCCCGAGGAACTGTATGCGTTGTTTCCGGTGCTGTTCGACATGCGCAGTCGCAAGGGCGGCAACCTGTCGGGTGGCCAGCAACAGCAACTGGCGATTGCCCGCGCACTGGCAACCAACCCGAAAGTATTGCTGCTTGATGAGCCGACCGAAGGCATCCAGCCGTCGATCATCAAGGACATCGCGCGCAACCTGAAAGAGATCCGCACGATGCGTCAGTTGACCATCATTGTTTCCGAGCAGGTGCTCAGTTTTACGCTCGACATTGCGGACCGGTTTCTGGTGATCGACAAGGGGCGCTTTGTTTACGAAGACACGCGTGCCAATGTGGATGCGCCGACTATCAGCAAGTATTTGTCGGTGTGACCGTAGGGTGGGCACGGATTTATCGTGCCCACGCGAATGCCCTGCCGAATGGTCGGATTTGGCGGGAATGACCATTGCGCGCGCGTGGGCACAACAGGCCGTGCCCACCCTACAACTCAATCTGTTGTACGCAATTTAATCAAGGAGTTCGAATGAGACACGGTGATATTTCCAGCAGTAACGATAGCGTTGGCGTGGCAGTCGTCAACTACAAGATGCCACGCCTGCACACCCGTGCCGAGGTACTTGAGAATGCCCGCAAGATCGGCGAGATGCTGGTCGGTATGAAGACCGGCTTGCCCGGTATGGACCTGGTGATTTTCCCGGAATACTCGACCCACGGCATCATGTACGACGCGCAAGAGATGTATGACACTGCCTCAACGATACCCGGCCCGGAGACCGATGTCTTCGCCGCTGCCTGCATCAAGGCCAATGTCTGGGGCGTGTTCTCGATCACCGGCGAACAGCATGAAGAGCATCCGAACAAGGCACCGTACAACACGCTGATCCTGATGAACAACAAGGGCGAGATCGTGCAGAAGTACCGCAAGATCATGCCGTGGACGCCGATCGAAGGCTGGTATCCGGGCGACACGACCTATGTTTGCGATGGTCCGAAAGGCCTGAAGATCAGCCTGATCATTTGCGACGACGGCAACTATCCCGAAATCTGGCGCGACTGTTCGATGAAAGGTGCCGAGCTGATCGTGCGCTGCCAGGGCTACATGTATCCGTCGAAAGAGCAGCAGGTGCTGGTCTCGAAGGCGATGGCGTTCATGAACAACGTCTATGTGGCAGTGGCCAACGCGACGGGTTTCGATGGCGTGTATTCGTATTTCGGCCATTCAGCGCTGGTCGGTTACGACGGCCGCACGCTGGGCGAATGCGGCACCGAAGAAATGGGCATCAACTACGCCGAACTGTCGGTCAGCAGCATCCGCGACGCGCGTCGTAACTGGCAATCGCAAAACCATTTGTACAAGCTGCTGCACCGTGGCTACACCGGCACCATCAATTCCGGTGAAGACCCGGCCGGCAAGGCTGATTGCCCGTTCGATTTCTACAAGACCTGGGTCAACAATCCGCAAGCAGCGCGCGCGCAATCGGAAGCGCTGACGCGGTCGACGGCCGGCACACCGGAATGCCCGATCGACGGCATCCCGAATACCTGATTTTTTTCTGCCCAAGGAGAATCGCGATGATTGGCTTCATGCATTACAACAAATTCGGCACCGCCGGATTCACCGACAGCGGCAAGGCGCGCTGTGCGTCGTCGGCGCAAACCTGCCCGGTTTGCGTGCTGTCGTTTACGGCGTCCGGCGGCGTGCTGCCGGACGGCACCGTGCTCCAGAAGGACGAGTGGGTCAAGCTGGTCTGCACCACGATCAAGGATGAAACCGTCAGCGGTGGTTATCAGGCCGGCTGTCTTGCGGGGGCATATCCGGCGTCGTGATTGCGCACGCGTGGGCACGATGAACCTGTGCCCACCCTACGGCTGAATTTGTAACTCGAACCCTCTATTTTTGTTACCCAACAAGGAGCAACCATGCAGCACTTCACCATCAAACCGGGCGTCCCACTGGCCGAGCAACCTGAACTGGGTCACAACCGCTGGCATCCGGATATTCCCTTCCTGTCGCGCGTCAAACCCGGCGAAGAAATCATCATCGAGTCACTCGACTTCCTTGATGCGCAGATTAAAGACAACGATGATGTCGCCGATGTCCGCGATGTCGACCTGACCCGCGCCCATCCGCTGACCGGTCCGTTTTACATCGAAGGCGCCGAACCCGGCGACTTGCTGGTGGTCGACCTGCTCGACATCAAGCCGATCACACCGGTCGGTTTTTCGGGCGTGTTTGCGAAGTCCAATGGCGGCGGTTTTCTGGCCGATTATTTTCCGGAGCCGGCCAAAGCGATCTGGGATCTGAAAGGGCTGTACGCCACCTCGCGCCATATCCCTGGCGTGCGTATTGCCGGACTGACCCATCCGGGTTTGATGGGTTGTTTGCCCTCGATGGATTTGCTCAATGAATGGAATCGTCGTGAAGCGCCACTGGCCAAGCTCGGCCTGGCCAAACCACCGGATCCGAAGACGGCAGTCTTGCGTGGGGTAACCGGTTCGGCATTTGACCGCATGGCCGCCGAAGCGGCGCGCACCGTGCCACCACGCGAACATGGCGGCAATACCGACATCAAGGATTTGTCGTCCGGTACCCGGATTTTCTTCCCGGTGTATGTCAAGGGCGCGGGCTTTTCGATGGGTGACTTGCACTTCTCGCAGGGCGATGGCGAAATCGGTTTTTGCGGCGCGATCGAGATGGATGGCGCGACCCATGTCGCGTTCGACCTGATCAAGGGCGGCATGGCCAAGTACGGCCTGACCGCACCGATTTTCTTGCCTAGCGTGGTCAAGCCGCATTACAGCAAGTACATCACCTTCGAAGGCATCAGCGTCGAGAATGGCAAGAACTACTACCTCGATGCGACGGTCGCCTATCGTCAGGCTTGCCTGAAGGCGATCGATTATCTGACCCGCTTCGGCTACACCGGACCGCAAGCCTACATGTTGCTCACGGCGGCCCCGGTTGAAGGTCGCATCGGCGGCATCGTCGATATTCCGAACTGTGCCTGCACGGTGTCGATCCCGACCGAGATTTTCGATCAGGACATCACGCC
>CANFED010000150.1 GCA_947445995.1 Oxalobacteraceae bacterium
AGTACCCCGCGATTACCGCAAAATGCTCGCACCCGTCGATCCGGCACAGGCCTATTCGGCGATGTGTATCTTGTGTTTAATGTGCTTTAAATTGGCAATAATGGTGAATGTCATGATCACGAGTAAAGACCATGAACTCCATTTGCTGATGTGGACGGTGGACCATGCACCTAGTTGATTCGGGTATCTCCAGATACCAAAAAATGTGGAGATATTTTCTGCCAACCAGATAAAAAATCCGATCAATATAAAGGCCGCCATTAAAGGCATGCGACGATCCATATCTAATGGCCTGAATATCACTGTGGCACGCGCATACAAACCCAACGCACATGCCGCCAGATACCAGCGATAGTCGCCGATATAATGATGAGTAAAAAAATTCAGGTAAATTGCAGCGGCGATTAAACCGGACATCCAGTAAGGAGGATGGTGCCTGATCCGAAGATCAAATAACCGCCAAGCTTGAATAATATAACTGCCAACTGCCGCATACATAAAACCTGAAAACAGCGGAACACCCAACAATTTGGTGTAGCCAGCATCAGTATATGTCCATGACTTAATTGCACTGGATGTTTTGAATACTTCCAAGATAAAACCGACAGCATGAAAAACACAAACTGCCTTTAATTCATCGATGGTTTCTAGTTTTTTCCACACCATTCCGATCTGTATCGTCAATGCAATCAAAAGCAGGACATCGTATCGAGGAATTCCAAGAATGCCTGAACGGGGCACAATAAATATTGCCCCGAAAAATAGAACGACAAACAGGCAAGCCCGCGCTTCTTTTAATCCAAAATAGAAAAATTCACTTAAAAAGCGTCGATAGCCGGAGAGCTCGGGACGTTTTTTTAACATAATTAAATGCTGATCAAGTAATTGTATTTTCATGAAATTATTATGTTGACTCAACAATGTAGCGCGCAAGACTGACTAATTTCTTGCTGACAGGATCTTTCTGATCAGCTTGATTTTTTCCCGTACATAAAAACAGCTGCATAAAGCCGAAATTCAAGGACGCGATAACTGAAATGCATTGCACCGCATGCGGACCATTCGGTGCAATGCCCTGCGGTTATTGCACCCTGCGCGATCAACGCGATGGATTGGGTGGGTACGGGGTTATCGTACTCACGCGAACTCACGCCAAAACTTATGCCCGTAAATTGTGAATAACATTGTGCATAACCTTGCTGAACACGTCCCCAAGCCAGTACTGACAGGGCCTCACAGCATTGCCTTTTATTTTAGCAACGTTCGCTGATGCTTCTCCACCCAGCCTTGATCGCCATACAGCCACAAACTTTGGCAATTGGCCGAGAACGTTGTTTCGGCATTTATTGCTGATCAAGGCGTCTGCGCGACCTTCATTCTGCCATTACCAGGTTGCTACTATCGGCCACCAACAGTATCAATTCGACACCAGCAATGCAACCTGCCACGCCTGACCGATACCTGACCATGCCGATCCCTGCTTCAGTACGCCGTTACGCTCTACTCCTAGCACTCCTGCTCGTGCCAGCCGCACGGCTGCACGCGCAGCAATCCACAACCGAGCCCGGCAGCAGTGCCCCGGCTGTCATGGAATGCACAAAAAAACAGACCGGTGACCCAGGCAACCACTGTGCCGGTGCGGGCAACCCGATCAATCTGATCACAGGCAACAAGTATCAGCGTGAAGTCGATCTGGCAGCGTTGCCCGGTGTGCTCGGCCTGGAAATCGTCCGGCATTACAACAGCGCCTATAGCATTCCGGGTGCCCCCAACGGTCTGGTCGGGCGCGGCTGGAAACTGTCTTATGAAACCACGCTGTACGCCATCGGCAATAGCATTCAGATCGTGCTGGCCGACGGCACGCGTCTGATGTTTGCACGCGACCCGCTCAACCGTGCACTGTGCCAACCGGTCGATCCGGCCAACGGCACCGTGGCGATCCGCCGGACACACCGAGACGGCGACGAATACCTCTGGCACCGCACCGACGGAACTAGCTCTATGTTCGACAAAAGTGGCAATCTGATCCAGATTGTGGCAGCCGGCGGAGAGTTCGTCAGCTTGCTCTATGACCGCGATGGCCAGCTCATGCAGGTCACCGACCCACAGAACCGGCAATTGCGTCTGCAGCGACCCAACCCGAAGACACGCAGCGGAGCGCAATTCTCCGGCGTGCAGACAATCGACAGCCCGGTTGGTCGCTTCCGTTACCACTACGGCAGCACCCTGCCAGCGGGCGCGACGGTCGCCCCGAAGGCGCTGGTTGCCAATCTGGTGCGCGTCGATTTTCCCGAAGGGAATGGCGAGGCACGCGATGAAGCGGCCAGGCAAAACACGCCACCCAATCCACCGGATGGTCCCGTCGCACGCCAGTACCATTACGAAGACCCGCAGCAACCGACCCGCCTGACTGGCATCAGCGTCATTGGCAACGCCAAGGGCCAGCTCGTGACCGAGCGCCTGTCCACCTTCGGCTATCAGGCGGACGGTCGCGCCATCCTGAGCACGCATGCCAACGACGTCGACCGCGTCACGCTTGCCTATCCTGCTGCCGGCACCACAGTCCTGACCAACAGCCTCGGCCAAACCACCGCCTACCAGCACGCCAGCATCGCCGGAGAAAACCGCATCCTCTCCTCCCGCGGTCCAGGCTGCCGCTTGTGCAGCCCCACCAATATCCGCTTCAGCTATGACGCGCAGGCGCGCGAAATCAGCGCAACCCACCTTGATGACCAGGGCGTGCCGGTGCGCATGACGCAGACACAGCGCGATTATTACGGCCGCCCGCTGTCGGTCAGCGAACGCATCTATCGTAGTGGTACCGCGGGACCAGCGCGGGTGCTGGTGCGCTACGAGTACGCGCCGGGTGCTCTGCCAGCACCGGTACGGGTCGCCCGTCCGAGCGTGATGCCGGGTCGCAAAGCGGTCACGACTGTCACCTACAACCACCTCGGCCAAACGCTCTCAGTGACCGAGACCGGCTGGGCTCCTGCCACCGACGGTGGTATCCCACAGGCATTGACACGCACGACGAGTTACCGCTACCAACGCATCAACGGCCGCAGCCTGCTCGTGCAGATCGATGGCCCGCTGGCCAACGGCCCGGCCGGCACGCCCGCCGATTCCGACATCACCACATTTCAGTACGACACAAGCGGCAACTTCCTGACCGACACCATCGCCGCTGGTAACCGCCATATCCGCATTGAGCGTGACAAGGAAACGGGCCGCCCCACCGTCATCGAATCCGGTGACGGCAGCAATCCGGCGCAACGCACCGTCATCACCAGCAACCCGCAAGGCCAGCCGGTCCGCATCGTTCGCGAACGCACCGACAGTCCGACATCGCAATCAGATCGCAGCAGCTGGCGCAGCTGGTTCGCACGCAACAAAAATGAGGACAACGCCACGCCGTACCGGCTGATCACCCGGATTACCTATGACATGCAGGGACACCCGCAGCGCCTGACCCGACCTGACGGCAGCTCGATTACCGTTCTTTCGGACCCGGCAGGTCGATCAATTGGCCTTGTCGATCAGGCCGGCCATCGCATTGACCGGACGCTCGACAGTGAAAGCCGGCTGCTGACAACGCTGCTACACAGCGATGCGCTCAATGCAAGTACCAGCTACCGATATGATCAACGCAACCGGCTGATCCAACAAACCGATGCGGCCGGTGCCGTCACGCAGTACGTCTATGCATCAGCAACCAGCCAACTGGCAAACTTCACCGATGCCCTGCAACGCACCACGGCATTCGGCTACGACACTATCGGCCGGTTGACAGCGGTCACGCAGAACGCCGGCACCGACCTTGCCACGATCACGCGCGCGACCTACCTGCAAGACACGCCAATCCTCAACAACCTGATCGCCGCCAATGGCGCACAGACCAGCAACCTGACCGACGACTTCGGTCGCACGCTGGTCATCGACAGTCCCGACAGCGGCCGGCAGGTCGCTCAGTACGATGCTGCCGATCGTCTGATTGCCCGCACAGATGCCATCGGCAACCGCACTGATCTCACATGGAACGTGGCCGGCCAGTTGATTTCTCGCCGCATCAGCGGTCATGACAGCAGCGGCAAGCGGGTCGAGTCGCACATCTTCTGCCGCTATCAGGGCGACCGCCTGATCGCCGTGAATGACCCGCAGCAAAGCACCGTATTGCGGTACGACGCCAGCGGCCATGTCACTGAAAAAACCGACCACCTCATCGGTGCCGGCGAACACAACGATCCGGCACTGACCTTCACAACCCGCTACCACTACGACACACTGAACCGGCTGGACGCCACCACACTCGCCTCGGGAGAAACCGTGCGAATCACTTACGGCGCGGCTAGTCGGCCGCGGCGCATCGACCTGGTCAGCGCCGATGGCAAGCTCACCCGAGCGCTGGCGACTGATATCGAATGGCGCCCGTTCACCGGACTGACTGGCTTCACGCATGGCAATGGCTTGAGGACGCACTTCGAGCGCGACCGCAGCTCCGGGCGACTGGTCGCTCTGAAGGTGGGTGTACCGGTGCGCAGCAGTCGTGCCACGCAGGCATTGTTGAGCTTGCTGCCCGATGCACACGCTGCCAGCGAAAGCGCCGGAGTCAGGGACAAGGCCACCGGTCAGCAACTGCGCAATCTGCTCTATGCACAGCGTCTTGACTACGATGTCGTCGGTCGTATCACTGCCATCAGCCGCAACCGGACCGGCGTGGACATACCGGCGAGTGAACACTACGGTTACGATAATCTGGATCGTCTGAGCAAGGTCGAGACGCCGACCGAACAGACCGAGTGGCGTTTCGACGGTGTCGGCAATCGCCTGTCGGCAAATACGCATCAGGTTGAATTTCAAGCGCTCAGCTACCAGCCTGCCAGCAACCGTCTGGTCGCCATCACCGACCGCAGCAAACGCATCGCCTACACCTACGACGCGGCAGGCAATCCGACAACCATCGGCGACAAGTCCATTCTGTACGACGTAACAGGCCGTCTGCAGCATGTCAACGACGGTACCAAAGTCCTCGCCCGCTACGCCTACAACGCTGACGGTGAACGCGTCAGCAAGACCGTGTTCAATGCAGACGGCACTGCCCGCACCACGTATTTTCTTTATCAGAACAATCAACTGGACGCCGAAGCCGATGAGGCAGGACGACTCACTGCCCATTATCTGTACCTCGACCAGATGCCGTTGGCAAAGCTTGAGTATGCCAACACCCGTGCCGAAAACGTTCTCTTTGCCACACTCAAACGCTGGCTCGGCTTGCATGACAGCAGTGCCGACAGCCAGCTCTATGCAATCCACACCGACCATCTGGGCACGCCGCAACTGGTCACCGATGCGCGGCAGCAGCCGGTCTGGCAAGCCAACTACACCGCGTTCGGCAAAGCAAGCGTGTCGACAGAAAAAATCACGCTGAACCTGCGGTTGCCAGGTCAGTACTTTGATAACGAAACGAGCCATCATTACAACTACTTCAGGTATTACGATTGGCTGACGGGACGATATCTGACGAGTGATCCGATTGGCCTTGATGGTGGGATGAATACCTATAGCTATGTTGGCGGCAATCCGATTTCCTTCATTGATTCATTAGGACTTACCTTGTGCCGTGTCACGCTTGCTGGATTGGGAGACACATTACTTGATGATTCATTCGCACCAACTATCCAGAGATGGATCGCGTTGAATGAGGCGGCAGGTATTCGCGTTCGTTTTACGGAGGCGTTCAGAACGACTGCGTATCAACAAGGTCTTCGCAATAATCGCCATGCGATCACACCCGCACTGGCTGGTTCAAGTTTGCATGAAGCCGGCTTTGCTGTTGATATCAGCTGGAAGAGTCTCACTTCAGAACAGCAAAATATCGTGTTAAATACGGCCAACCTGGCCGACTTGGATTGGGGTGGAAATTTCCGACAGCCAGACCCTGTGCATTTTTTTCATGATCCTGGCAACCGGAAAAAATGGATTCTCGATGCCCAAAACCAGAATCAACGCGGGAGCGAATGTGGCTGCAATTAAAGGCCGTGCCTGTTTATTCATCGTCTGTTTTTTCTTTTCGGGAATCGCTTACTGCAAGGACGTCGTGCCAGCATCACCTTGGATGACTGGCACGTATTCAAATTTTTCTTACGATAAAGAAGCAGGCGATTTGAATGGTGTTGAGCTTCGTTTGATCCGGACCAGAACCGGGATTAAAGGGGTGGTTCAATTTGCAGAAGGAGGAGCCGGTGATGTCGTCCTGGTCAATGTGATCACTGAAGGTGCACGACTCCATTTTGACTTGCCTTCCGGATACCAGCCTGAAGGAGTATTTGAAGGTCTGGTTTCAAACAAAGGAATAGACGGTACCTTTTCGTATGAAGGAGGTGCGCAAGAGCACCTTGTGTTACCCAGAACACAAAGCTATTGGGACAGGCATTAAGCAAGTGACTAACCGACCTGCTCTGGGCCAGGTTGCTGATGGCGACGTTGAAGCTGCATCCTCAAACCAACCGGCGACATGACGAACGCCATCAACTCCCGTGGCTCCTGACCATCGTTGGTGTGCACCGATGCGAGCTCGAATTGTCCGAGTATCAGGGCGATCGCCATCTTAATTTCCAGCAGGGCGAGATAGCGTCCGGGACATGTCCGCACCCCCGCTCCAAACGGCATGGCGATCCGCTTGTCAGCAGCTCCGACACCTTCATCGAGCCAGCGCTGCGGGTTGAAACTGCTTGCCGCAGCAAAAAATCTTTCATCGACGCTGTGGTGACGCAGCACACACCAGAGCAAGGTGCCCGCCGGAACAGCAATGTCGCCGATCAGCGTGTCTTGCAGCGCCTCGACGGGCAGGTAGGGTGCGACCGGTTTGAGCCGCATCGCCTCCTGAGCGCAGGCATCCACGTAGTCCAGCGCGTCCATCTGTTCGATCGTGTAAGCGGCGGGATCAGGCGCAACCCGACGCACTTCCTGCTGCGCCAGTTGCAAGGCATCCGGGTGCGCATGCAGCAGATACAACATCCAGGCGATCGTGTTGGCGGTCGTGTCTTCTCCGGCCAGCAGCATTGTCGTGACATTGCCGGAGACAGTCTGATCAGTGACGCCACTGTCGGGCTCGCCGGCGGCTACCAGCATTGCCTCGAGCAGATTGGCCGGATGCGCGCGGCGCACCGGATCTGCATCGAGCCGCTGATGCGCTCCGTCGATGAGCTCGCCGATCGCCGTCTTCAGCGCCAGCACACTGCAATCCAGACGCCGGTCCGACGGCAGTTTCAGGTAGCGCCAATACGGAATCATCGCCAGACTGCGGCGGGCAATCATTGGCAAAATCAAGTCAAGGTGCTGCTGAATCCTGTCCTCGCCCGAGGCGATTGTATTGACGTCCGTCCCGAAGGCCAGCCCGGCAATGATGTCGACGGTATAGCGTTTCAGATCGTCCGACAGATCGATCTCCGTCTGGCTGCGAACTGCCTCATCCCAGCGCCGCTGCAGACGCATGGCGACTTTGACGAGCGATGGAAAATACGCCTTGATCGCCGTCGGTGACAATGCCGCCATGACCATGCGCCGCTGGTTGCGCCAGTCATCACCTTCGGCCAGAAACAGACCGGGTATGCCGCCCATTTCGCGTGACACTTTTTCGGTGACGGCAGGACGCCGGTACCCGCCTGGCCGGTCACGCAGAATCGCACTAATTGCCACGTGATCCGCCACCACCAGAATCGTTGCCGAGCCCAGCGACATGCGAAAAAAATCCCCGTACTGAACACACCATTGTTCGACGATCCGGTGCACGCGATCAGGCTTGATCTGATGAATATTGCCCAGCAACGGGAGCGTGGGCGGGCCAGGCAAATCACGTAGTTGACGCAGTGGCATTCGGGCTTCAGGCATGGTGACTCCGACGAATAGACAGACTTAACGGTATACAGGAAATGGCGAGCACAGGTCATTGAAGAGCAGAAGGATGCGCGAGGTCAATACACGGACCTCATTTCGGGACCCACGCCTGGCTTAAGCGAGAGTCCGGGCTTCTCAACTATCATGGGTGCAAAAGACGGATCCATTATCGACGTCCTGCTCTGGCCAGACAACCACATCGATCCAGGCGCGGACGTCGCCTCAACACCACCAGAAACACCATCAGGAGAAACACATGAGCACAACACACATCGGATTCCTCGGCTTGGGCAGCATGGGTGCGCCGATGGCGCGCAACCTGCTCAACAGCGACCTTGCCGTCACCGTATATAACCGTACCCAATCTGTTGCCGAAGCCTTGCGCTCCGACGGTGCCAGCATCGCAGAGACTCCAGCCGGAGCCGTCGTCGAAGGCGGCATTGCCATCACGATGCTGGCCAACGATGCCGCTCTCGAAGCCGTCACCCTGGGACCGGATGGCATTCTGCAAAAGCTTGGCAAGGGCGGCTTGCATATCTCGATGAGTACGGTATCCCCCGAAACATCAAAGAAGCTGGCAGCCCTGCATGAGGCCAACGGCAGCCTGTTCCTCAGTGCACCGGTGTTTGGCCGACCCGAAGCCGCTGCAGCAAAGAAACTCTGGATTTGCCAGTCGGGCAGTGCCGATGCAAAGCAACGTGCGAAAACTATTCTCGACATGCTTGGTCAGGGTATCCATGACTTTGGTGACGATCCGGCGGCAGCAAACGTGGTCAAGCTGTCCGGCAATTTCATGATCCTGGCAGCGATCGAAACAATGGCCGAAGCGCAAGCGCTGGCCGAAAAAAATGGGATCGACCGCGTCGCGCTGGCGAGCTTTTTTGGCCAGACAATCTTCTCCTGTCCGATTTACCAGAACTACGGTCGCACGATTGCCGAACGCAAATTTGAGCCGGCCGGTTTCAAGCTCGAACTCGGTATGAAAGATGTCCGGCTGGTACGCGACGTCGCCGAAGCAGCAAAGGTGCCGATGCCATTGGCAGACCTGCTCCATGCCCGCCTGCTTACCAGCCTCGCAAAAGATCGCGGCAAACAGGACTGGACTGCCATTGAACGGGTCACCGCCGACGACGCCGCACTGCGCTAGTACCCAGTAAAAATCTCACGGCCGGCCGCAACAGCGCTTGCCGGAGTCACTCACTTTTTTCAAGGAATCCACCATGACAAATGCATCGACCTACACACCACCCACCATCTGGACTGCCGACAAGGAAAGCGGCGGCCGCTTCGCCAACATCAATCGTCCAGTCTCCGGCCCGACCCGCGAAAAGGTGCTCGACATTGGCGTTCATCCGCTACAGCTGTATTCGATGGGGACGCCAAACGGCGTCAAGGTCACCGTGATGCTCGAAGAGCTGCTGGCGGCCGGACACACTGGTGCCGAGTACGACGCCTGGCTGATCCGGATTCAGGAAGGCGATCAGTTCGGCAGCGGTTTCGTCGACATCAATCCGAACTCGAAAATCCCGGCGCTGGTGGACCACAGCGGCGCGTCGCCAGTACGGATTTTTGAG
>CANFED010000151.1 GCA_947445995.1 Oxalobacteraceae bacterium
GAATACGTGTAGGCATCATCAGCCCCAAGGGCGGTTAATGGAGGAATGCCATCTCCAGACTTCAATAGTAACAAATAATCGTTCAGAATCCTATCCGCCCGACTGGGTTGGCTTAACGTGCTTTATTTTCCGTTTTCTGAGACGACCCCATCATGATCGATGTGGACCACTTTAAAAGGTTCAACGATCTGTACGGGCATCCGGTGGGCGACGAGTGTCTGCGCAAAATCGGACGTGCCCTCAGGGACTCGTTGGGTCGACCCAGTGATGTGGCGATGCGCTATGGCGGCGAGGAGCTGGCAGTCGTCTTGTCGGAGACAAACATGGCTGGCGCCCAAATCGTCGCCGAGCGTATTCGGGCCACCATCGAAGTGCTATCGATTCCGCATGCGGGTAATCCTGTTGGCTGTGTCACGATCAGTCTGGGTGTGGCGGCATGCCTGCCGCAGAAACAGGACGGTGGCACTCGTTGAAGCGGCAGATCGCGCGTTGTATGCGGCGAAAGCCTCTGGCCGTAACCGTGTGCAGGCTTGAGGTTCTCGTTGAAATAATCTCAGTGCGCTGGCCGAAACTGAAGTAGGTGTAACGGCTTGCGAACGAAACCGGTCCAGCTCGCAATCAGCGCCGTTTTGAGACTGGAGCCTGGTGATGTGCTCATCGTGACAAAACTCGACAAGGTTCGACGTCTTGATTTGGCTTTTCTCGCGGTGTCTGCTACTCATTTACGAAGTAATGCTTACGGTACCCTATATTGGAGATATAAGCGGGAACCGCCGAAAATTCTGCTTGTCGGATTTGTGGCAATTTTAGTGTTACATAATAGTTTTAAGCTCTTACCGGCTTTATAGCACCTACTTGTAGCGACCTGCATTGAATAACACTCGGACCTGCATTCAGCGGCTTCTTCGACCAGAATTAACTGCGACTGACGCCACCCTCAAACCAGAGATAACTACGAATGAGCCTGCATTCAATCGCGCCGACCTGCATTAGATCGACATGAACCAGCAATAACTGCGACTAACTGGGCGGTGCCGGCCAGATACGGCGAAAGCTGATCGGCCCCTCGCGTTGGCCTTATATCGGTAAGCCCGCAGCCAGCATGCGTTCGCGGATTTCGGCCGTTCGTTTCGGTTCGAGCTGGTTGCGTAAGCGTCCAAGCAAGGCATCTTGCATGAGGTGATTTTGGTAAGCGAAGTTGATACGTCGGACTGAGATTAAGTCCCCACTTGTTTTTAAGTGGGAACTTACGCTGATGCGGCAGCGGTCTCTTCAGTCGTGATGGGAGCAACTTCAGGCAAGTTCCAAGGAAGCAGTTCGTCGACTCGATTCACCGGATGCTCGGCGATTTGTGACAGTACGTTGCGCAGATACGCTTCAGGATCAAGGCCGTTCAGTTTGGCCGAACCGATCAGGCTGTACATTGCTGCAGCCCGCTCGCCGCCCGCGTCTGAGCCGACGAACATGAAATTTTTTCTGCCTAATGACACTGCGCGCAACGCGCGTTCGACGGCATTGTTGTCGATTTCAACGCGACCGTCTCCGGCGAAGACGTTTAGTGCGCCCCACCGGTTGAAGGCGTATTGAGTCGCCCCGGCTAATGCCGCTTTCGCTGATAGCGTTGACAGCAAGCTGGTCAACCAACGGTGCATGTCATCAAGCAGTGGCTGGGTCTGCGCCATGCGGATTTCTCGTCGCCGATCCGGTGGCTTTCCGCGAATCTGCGCTTCGATGGCATACAGGGCCGCGATGCGCCGGGTCGCCTCACCGGCAATCGGCGATGGATGCGACTGGCTGATGTCATAGAATTTCCTGCGCACGTGGGCCCAGCAGGCTGCTTCCGTACGGGAACCGTGATAGAGCTTGCCGTAACCGGCAAAGCCGTCGGCATGGATGACGCCGTTGAAATTTTGCAGGTGTTCCTGCGGATGCTCTCCCTTGCGATCCGGCGAGTAGGCCATCCACAAGGCAGGCGCGCTGGATTGTCCGGCGGGCCGCTCGTCCCGTACATAGGCCCAGAGTCGTCCGGTCAGCGTCTTGCCACGACCGGGTGCCAGCACCGGCACTGGCGTGTCGTCGGCATGCACGGTCGGTCCGGTCAGGACATGGCGGCGTAGCGCATCGACCAGGGGACGCAGTAACCGGCTGGCGCCACCGACCCATTCGGCCAGTGTCGAGCGCTCGAGCTCCACGCCTTCGCGTGCATAGATCTGACTTTGTCGGTAGAGCGGCAAATGGTCGCCGTACTTGGCGACCAGCACATGCGCCAGTAATCCTGGACCGGCGATGCCACGGGCGATCGGACGGGATGGTGCCGGTGCTTGCACGAGCGTGTCGCACCGTGTGCAGCTCAATTTCGGCCGTACATGCCGAATGACACGAAAGCTCGCCGGAATGAATTCGAGTTGCTCAGCGACATCTTCGCCAATCGCTTGCAGTGCCGCGCCACAGGTCGGGCAGTCACAGGCTGGCGCGGGATAGGTGATGGTTTCGCGCGGCAAATGGTTCGGCAAGGGTTTGCGAACGCGCGACGCCCGTGCGGCCTTGACCGCTTCGGTCGCCGGGGCTGGATCTTCGGCTTCATCGGACTGGAACTCCTCGAGCTTCAATTCCAGTTGCGCGATCTGTTCGTCAAGCTTCTCGGATTTGCGGCCAAACTTCTGGCGGCGCAGTGCTGCCAATTGAATTTGCAGCGTTTCGATGATCAATTGGCGAGTGCTCAATGCCGATTCCAGCGACTTGATCTGCGCGCCCAGGCTGAGTATCAGCGCCTTCAGGGCAGCGGGGTCATCGGGCAGGGTTGCGGTGAAATCGTCCATGCCCATAGTTTACGGAAGTTGACGAACGTATACAAGCGTAACTTGCTTAAGCAGCGCAGGTTGGTGCTGTGCGCACGGTGTGCCGCCAGTCGATTCCTTCGAGCAGCATCGATAGCTGCGCCGAGCTCAAGTGAATGCCACCGGCGGTGGCCTGTGGCCAGACGAAGCGGCCCCGTTCCAGTCGCTTGCAGAACAGGCACAAACCATGACCGTCCCACCAAAGAACCTTGATGAGATCGCCACGCTTCCCTCGGAAGACGAAGACATGACCACCGAAGGGATTGACGTCCAATGCCGTCTGCGCAACGGCCGCCAGACCATCGAAGCCACGCCGCATATCGGTGACACCAGCGACCAGCCAGACGCGTGTGCTGGCAGGAAGTCCGATCATCGCGACGACCCGAGGTCGCCCTGCAATAACTCGCGCAAGAGCGCGCCGATGACGGCTTGGTCCGATGCGCCACGAATAAAGACAGTCGTATCGCCACGTCGAAGTTCTATCTCGCCGTCACGAGGTACGGTAGTTGGCGGTGTTCGAACCGTTGACGGGGTTGGCGGACTATCGACGACATGTACCGGAATCAGCGCAGGCATGGTCGTGGCGACTTGGGCCATGAGGTAGTCGCGGCGCCAGCGCGCTAATAAATTGGTGTTGAGGCCATTGGCAAGCGCAACACCGGCGACCGACACATCGGGCCGTAGTGTTTGCTCGACCAACTCTCGCTTGAAGAGGCCAGTAAAACTGCGTCGCCTGCCAGAGCTCGGAGGAATTGCAACGATCGATTGCTCGTGATTGTCCATGCTTATGCTCGCCTGATCAGAAATACGCGAGCATGCCGCGTTGTGCGATCAGGTGGAAGATGCCGTGGCTGGACGCTTACCTGGTTGCTGAACATCGCGCGAATCTCGGCTGCCTTGGCGTCGAACTGCTCGGTCATATCCTTGAGCCTATCAGCGTCTTTGGCTTGTCGTTCCTGACGATGTTTATCAGCAGTTCACTTACGTTGGTCATACCATCCAGCCTAGTGCTCCCTCCGCATTGGCGCTCGCAGAGGTCACCTTCCCCTCGCGGTTCCGGTGTCATCCGAAGATGGAGCTACATTGTCCCAGCAGCTTCACACATTGCCGTTGCCAGCGATGCATGTGCCAGTAGGCTACTGTTGACGGAACAACAGGTCTCATCTCTATCAACATCGATAGGGGAGACAATTACATACGCGACTTCATGTCTCACTTGGGCGCGGAACCCCATCTGAACGGCCGATTTCAACTTTTAGCGTAATCGGCAGCTGGGCTGACGAAGCCAGCAGCAAACTGTCCGTGTGATGGGAAGATCAGTCCACTCGGAACGGCACGCCTTTGTCGATGAAGCGCTCCATTTCGTTGATCCCGTTTGGGAGAAGGCCTGCAGTCTGCATAGCAGCATACCAATTTACCAGAGCCTTCTTACTTTCGATTAAGTCGTCTTTCGGTGCTACGCCTACGAACTGTACCCACAATTCTATTTCTCTATTGGTAATTTCGCGCTTCCCAATAAGAATTTTGGCGATCTTGATTAGATCACGGGCAAGCTCTTCATCGATCACTTCTAATGGTATTGACCAGTGCCGATTGCCAAGGCAGTCTGTGTAGAATCCAAGTTGTTTAACTTGGTCAAGAAGGAAGGGATGCTCGTAAGCGGTCACCCAGCGGCGTTATAGTCAGCCGCTAAGCATCCCGTCAGAATCGAATTTTGATCAACGACGCGGAGGCACAATGAAGATCCCAACATCACCTTCACCATCACCATCAACAAAGCAGAACGATCGATCCACGTTGTGGCGAGAACGCCTGTTGCGGTACGCCGCCAGCAGCCAGACTGTCGCTGCTTTTTGTCGTAGCGAATCCATTTCGATCGCGTCGTTTTATCTTTGGCGCAAGCGGTCGCTGGCATCACCAGATAGTGCTGATGATGGTGATGCGAAGAGCGTCAGCGCAGTACCACCGCGCTTCATCGATCTTGGTCCGGTAACCAAATTGAATGGCGCGTCGGGTCCCAAGCCGAGTACCGTCGCATCATCGCCCGCCAGACTCACCATCGAGCTCGACCTTGGAAATGGCGTCGTGCTGCGACTCCTGCGCTCCTGATGTTCTTCCCCGAAGGTCAGGTCCGCGTCTTCCTGTACGGTGAACCGGTCAGCATGCGCCTGTCCTTTGACGGCCTGTATGCACTGGCCCGCCACCGGTTGCAGCAGGACCCGCTGTCAGGCAATCTGTTTGCTTTTATCAATCGCCGCGCTACTCAGATCAAGGTGCTCTACTTCGACCGCACCGGCCTGTGCGTGTGGGCAAAGCGATTGGAGCAGGGCCGGCTGATCAGTGATTGGCGCGAGGTCAGCAGTTGCGAAATGGATTGGACTGCGCTGAAATGTCTACTCGAAGGGATTACGCCGCAGCGGATAAAAAAGCGCTATCAACATGCACCGTTATCGTCCGAGATCAAGGGTTAGATGAGGTCGTTGTGTGAGGATGTCGTTATGCCGCGCTCATCGACATCACTGACCCCAAACGCCACCGTCATCGCAGCGATGGCGGCACCGGCGCTGGTTGAATTGGTCGGCAAACTCGACCATGAGATCGTTCATTTGCGCCGCCAAGTCGCGTGGTTTCAGCGCCAGATATTCGGTCAGAAGAGCGAGCGTCGTCTGCCACTGCCCGACCCGGAACAGGGTGTGCTGGGCGAGGACTTCGCCGGTGTACCAGATGTCGTGCCGGCACCAAAAACCCGTGTCGCCGGTCATGAGCGCGAGACTAAATCTGGTCGTGGTCAGACTGCTGCCGACGAATCAACCCTGTTCTTCGATGAGACCAAAGTGCCGGTCGAA
This sequence comes from Oxalobacteraceae bacterium, assembly GCA_947445995.1. GTDB lineage: Bacteria > Pseudomonadota > Gammaproteobacteria > Burkholderiales > Burkholderiaceae_D > Actimicrobium. The sequence goes on from CANFED010000151.1 coordinate 5,684, forward strand.
ACCATCGCCGTGCCGAACCCGGAAATCGCCGGACTGACACCAGCACAGTACGAAGTCATCGGCGAGAAAGTCAGCCATCGCCTCGCGCAGCGTCCCGGCAGTTACGTCGTCTTAAAGTATGTCCGTCCTGTCATCAAGCGCCGTGACACGCAGGTTCTGTCCTGCCCGCCGGCACCGGTCGGCGTACTCGACGGTAGCCGTGCCGACATCAGCTTCATCGCCGGCATGATGGTCGATAAGCTGGCCTTTCATCTGCCGCTGTATCGTCAGCATCAGCGCCTGCGCGACGCAGGGATTCAGGTCAGTCGGGCATGGTTGACCCAACTCATGCAGCGTTCGGTCATGTTGCTCGAACCGATACACGATGCGCAAATGGCGTCGATTCGTACGTCGCGTGTTCTGGCCATGGATGAAACACCGATCAAGGCTGGACCGACCGGCACCGGCAAGATGAAGGCAGCGTATTTCTGGCCCGTGTATGGCCAGCAGGATGAAATTTGCTTCCCTTACTACCCGAGCCGCGCCGCCAGCCACATTCAGGAAGCACTCGGCCTGTCGCTGCCGCAAGGTGCCGTACTACAAACCGATGGTTATGCAGCCTATGCGCAGTACGCCAAGAAGCTCGGACTGACGCATGCACAATGCTGGTCGCATGCGCGCCGTAAAATCTTTGAAGCCAAAGACATCGAACCCGGTCCGGCCGGGCAGGCACTGGAATGGATCGGTGCGCTCTTTGCCGCCGAGGCCCACATTCGTGAACATCAACTGACCGGTGCCACGAAACAGGCTTGGCGAATCACCCACGCAAAACCCGTCGTACAACGGCTCTTTGCCTGGATCGACAAACAGTTCGAACAACAAGGCTTTTTACCCAGCAGTCCTTTCACAGGCGCGCTCGCGTATCTGCGTGAACGGCGTGCCGGCCTCGAAGTCTACCTCGACGATCCGGATGTCCCGATCGATACCAATCATTTGGAGCGCGCCCTGCGCGTCATCCCGATGGGCCGGAGAAACTGGTTGTTCAATTGGACCGAGCTGGGTGCAAAACACATCGGCATTATGCAAAGTCTGATCGTGACTTGCCGTCTGCACGATATCGATCCGTATGACTACCTTGTCGATGTGCTGCAGCGCGTGGCGCAGCAGCCGGCATCTAAGGTGCATGAACTCACGCCCCGCCTCTGGAAAATTCACTTTGCCAGCAACCCGCTGCGCTCTGATTTATACGACATCACGAAACGGCGCAATCACGCCTCTGAGTGAGCGCTTACGCAGATCGCGTTGTTAGAACGGACACATCTAGACTGTCAAAGTACATCCTGACCAGGTACACACGAATCGCCACAAAGCGTGCTTGCCAATGTCGAGCTCAATGTTGAGTCTTCCACCTATTGGTTAGCCAGGATGTTCCTGCCTGCTCATTTGGGAAAAATTATTGCGAGATGCTGGATACCACCCGGAAGCCCATCCGGGTTTAACCTTACCTCCTACCGCCTTAGACTTCCAATGTCATCAGACTGGCATTGCCGCCAGCTGCTGTGCTGTTGGTGCATGTAGCACGTTCAGCGACCAGTCTCCACAAGGGAATAAGCGTCCCAGCATTGGTTTCAATTAATGTCACGAGTGCGCCATTGCGTGCTGCCAACGGCGTACGTACGTCTGCAACTAACGACACATCGACCAATGCAACTTGCATTAACTGCCTTTCATCACCGATACCACTGGTCTGCTTTATTGCAGTACGTACTACCTGCGGCAGGCCAGCGGGTAACAAGGATAAGGATGTTGCTAGCAGAATTGGGTTGTTACCCGTAGCCAGGACCGCTGCCAGTTGGTTAAGCAAACTGGCGACATTGGGAGAAATACAAAGAATATCGCCACGAGCGGCGAAGAAAAGCGTATTACGTTCTCCGGTCGGACCTGGCAAAACCAGCTCCTTACCGAGTGGACTGTGACGCGCGTAGTACTCACCTAAATCGGAGACGGTTTCATGTCCATGAGTGCTTGCCCATTCAAGCAGTGCATTTAATACAGTCGCTTGCACGATGTCATGATCGGCTTCGATGATATGGTTCCCGAGCTTACCTTCCGCTGAACGCTGTAAGCGTTTCAGATAGAGCGGACCGCCGGCTTTCGGCCCGGTACCGGATTTACCTTCCCCACCAAAAGGCTGCACGCCCACGACTGCACCGACGATATTGCGATTGACGTAAATATTACCGGCGTGAATACGGTTACTGATAAAGTCGATCGTCTCATCAATACGCGAATGAATGCCGAATGTCAGGCCATACCCGGTTGCATTGATAGCATCGATCAGTTGCGGTAAGTCCTCGCGTCGGTAACGTAACACATGCAATATCGGGCCAAAAACTTCTTTGGTTAGCTCCGACAACGAATCAATTTCAATAATTGTTGGCGGGACAAAAGTCCCATATTGTGTGTTCTCCGGTAATGCCAGCTGGAAAACTGAACGCGCCTTTTTTTGCAGGTGCTCGATATGCTCCAGCAATCCATCGCGGGCCTCCTTATCGATCACCGGGCCAATGTCGGTTGCCAGTCTGTCCGGGTTACCCACTACTAGCTCATGCATTGCACCTTTCAGCATGACCAGTGTTTTCTCGGCGATTTCCTGCTGCAGGCACAGCACCCTGAGTGCCGAACAACGTTGGCCGGCGCTGTCAAACGCCGAACTGATGGCGTCCTGTACAACTTGCTCTGTCAGCGCACTGGAGTCTACGATCATCGCATTTTGTCCACCGGTTTCGGCAATCAGCGCGATGTCGCAGGATTCAGCTAAGGCGCGCTTTGCAAGCCTACGGTTGATTATTTGGGCGACGCTGGTTGATCCCGTAAAAATGACACCTTGCGTACGATAGTCTGCAACTAGCACAGCGCCAATAAGCTCGCCTTGTCCTGGCAGGAATTGCAGAGCTGCACGTGGTACGCCTGCCTCGTGCAGCAGTTGCACCGCACGATACGCAATTAACGGGGTTTGTTCGGCAGGTTTGGCAAGGACTACGTTGCCTGCAGCAAGTGCCGCGCTGACTTGACCTGTGAATATCGCCAGCGGAAAATTCCATGGACTGATGCACACGACCGGTCCAAGTGCCAGCGTAGTTGGCATGCCGGTGATTTGAGCTGCGTAATATCGCAAGAAATCGACCGCTTCACGTATTTCGGCAATCGCATTCGGCAGCGACTTTCCTGCTTCGCGAATTGCGATGGCCATCAGTTCCAGTCGGTGCAATTCGAACAGGTCAGCAGCACGGAAAAGAATGGCTGCACGATCTAACGACGCCACTGCTTCCCACTCCTTTGCGTGCGCATGTGCTGCATTCAGCGCCGCATCGGCATCGGTCTGGTTGGCTTCGACGACGGAGCCCACCAGATCACGCCGGTCGGCAGGATTAGTCACCGACAGTGGCGCACGGTCACTCACCGTTGTAGCCAGTAACGGCAACGCATGCCATTGTTGGCTACCGAAATGGACAAAGGCTTGATTTATACCGGCAAGTTCTTCTTCGTTACTTAGATCGATACCGGAGGAATTCAAACGCTCGTTGCCGAACATGGCGCTGGGCAATCCGATACTTCCGTGCGGAATACCCGCGAGTTTTCGTGCATCATCCATAGGATTGGCGATCAATGCGTCTATCGGCACGTTCGCATCGACAATCTGATTGACGAACGATGAGTTCGCACCGTTTTCCAGCAAACGACGCACTAGATA
>CANFED010000152.1 GCA_947445995.1 Oxalobacteraceae bacterium
CACGCTGGTCTGCTTTCTGCCATCGCTGGCACTAGGGGGCTGCGTCGTGCTGATGCCGAAATTCGACGTCGCCACTTATCTGGCACTGGCCGCCCGGTTTCGCGTCACGCACACGATGCTGGTGCCGGTGCAATACCAGCGCATCATGGCGCACCCCGGTTTCGACCAGCACGACCTGAGCGCCTTTCACATGAAGTTCTGCACCAGCGCGCCGTTCGCCGCCGCCCTGAAGGCCGATATCCTGCGGCGCTGGCCGGGCGGACTGGTCGAGTACTACGGCATGACCGAAGGCGGCGGCACCTGCATGCTGGCCGCGCACGAGCATCCGGACAAACTGCACACGGTCGGCCAGCCGGCACCGGATCACGATATCCGCCTGATCGACGAAGAGGGCATCGAAATCGCACGCGGCGAGACCGGCGAAGTGGTCGGCCATTCGCCAGCCATGATGACCGGCTATTTTGGCCAGCCGCAAAAGACCGCCGAAGCCGAATGGTTCGCGCCCGATGGCCGCCGCTTCATCCGCACCGGTGACCTTGGACGCTTCGACGACGAAGGTTTCCTGACGCTGCTGGACCGCAAGAAAGACATGATTATTTCGGGCGGATTCAATCTTTATCCGAGTGACCTCGAAAGCGTGCTGCGCCAGCATTCCGGCATTGCCGATGTGGCCGTCGCCGGTGTGCCGTCAGAGCGCTGGGGCGAGACGCCGGTGGCCTTTGTGGTGCTGCGGAGCGATGCGACTGATTCAGCAGAGCAATTGCTGACGTGGATCAACACGCGCGTCGGCAAGATGCAGCGACTGGCTGCCGTGGAACTCGTGTCGGAATTGCCGCGCAGTGCCATCGGCAAAGTACTGAAGCGGGAGCTACGCGATCGCTTCGCCAGCAAAGCCGCGATGTTGACTGCAGCAAACAAGATTGAACCTCAGGCATGAAAAATGATCCTAGTGGAAACATTAATGGAAACCAATCATGCTGAAATTCATAGCAAAGTGGAAATTTTTACCCGCTGCCTTGTTCGCTCTGTCCTTCGCCGGCTGCGCCGTCGTACCGTATCAGTCCTCCGGTTATGTCGGCACCGGCAGCACGTATTACCAGACGCCGTACGGCTACAACAATAACGCGTACGGCAACTACTACGGCTCCCCTTACGGCACATCCGGCATTGGCATCGGGCTTCAGTACTACAGCGGTGGAGGACGCAGCCAGGGCTATCGGGGCGGGTACCACAATCGCTCCGGTGCCTCTCATCGTGGCGGCAGGGGTGGCCGGGGCGGACATCGTGGACACTAATTAGCACTCCTGCGTCACACATCAACCCCCTATAATGTCGGTCAAAAAACCAGGTTAACTATGTTAATCGTTTCGCCCAATTTTTTGAGCAATCCACTTCCGGGCGAAGGCGAACCAGATGACCAACCAGTGTCCAACGAGAGGATAGAAGCACTATGCCGGCTCTACAGTCCTGCCCCATTCCTACTAACGAGCCAGAACGTATCGCGCAATTGCGCTCTTTCGAAATTCTCGATACCCCACCGGAAATCGAATTCGACGCACTGACCCGCGTCGTCGCCTATGCGTTCAACATGCCGATTGCTGTGATTGCATTGATGGACAGTGACCGGCTCTGGTTCAAGTCCAGGGTGGGATTGGATGTGCCCGAGCTGGACCGGAAAATCGCTTTTTGTGCTCACGCCATCATGACGACGAGTGCGCCTCTGATAATCGAGGATCTGAAAGCCGACCAACGCTTCAACATCAACCCGCTGGTCAGCAATTCTCCCCATCTACGCTTTTATGCTGGCGCTCCGCTGGTCGATGATAGCGGCCATGCACTCGGCACGATCGCCGTGATCGATACCCAGCCACGCACATTCAGCGAAACACAAAAGCAGACCCTGACAGATTGCGCGAGGCTGGTCATGACGGCACTGCAGGGGCGTCGCCGTGCGCTGGTGCTGGAACGACTGGCGATGACGGATTACCTGACCGAGTTACCTAACCGGGCTCAGTTTGACCAGGCAATGGCAGCGGAGATAAGTCATGCGATGCGTTCTGGCACGATGTTCAGTCTGCTCTGTCTGGACCTCGACGGCTTCAAAGGAGTCAATGACGAGTTCGGCCATGCTGCCGGCGATGAAGTGCTGTGTGAAGTCGCGCGACGAATGCTGCGACAAGTGCGCCAGAGCGATACGCTGGCCCGCCTTGGTGGCGATGAATTCGCCATCATCACGCGCGATAATGATGGCGATGCGGTCGCTGTTCTGGCGCAACGGCTAATGGATGCGATCAGTCAGCCGATCCGACTATCCAGTGGCGACGCGGTCACGTTGGGCATTTCAGTCGGGATTGCACCTTACACGCCCGATGTGACCTCGGCGCACCTGCTGCTGGCGCGCGCCGACAAAGCACTTTACAGCATCAAGAATCGGCTGCGCTGAGGTCGGGCAAAATACCACCCTGTTTGATCCAGACCGTGCAACCCTGCGTGCCGGCCTGCGCCTGCAAGCTCGCCGTAGCAGGCAGACGTAACCAGGATTGCACATCGAACACTTCACCGCCTTCTTCAAGACTGCCCTCAAGCACTAGCAATTCCAGCCCCTGCGGGCAGGACTGACTGACCGTGGCACCGGCGGTCCAGCGTTCGATCTGCACGACTTCATGCTGATCAGCGAATAACGGCCGCACCGACACACCGCTGCGACCAGACGCAGGCTGAAAATCCTGTGGCCCGGCCGGCAATCGTACTTCGGTCCGGTCAGCCTGATCGAACTGTCTTAACTTCACGAGAATCGTGCAGCCTGGAGCAGAGTGCGGCGTGTGCTGGGACGTCGGCGGATTGCGCACATAGGTGCCGGCCGGACAATCGCCATGCTCGTCGCTGAAGACCCCGTCGAGCACCAGAAATTCCTCGCCACCGCCATGAACATGCGGGGTGAACTGGCTGCCCGCTGCATAGCGCACGATCGACGTGGCGCGCGCCACTTCGTCGCCAATGCGGTCGAGCATGCGCCGCTCGATACCGGCCACCGGCGACGCGACCCACGGCAATTGCGCCGCGTGGACAGCGACGCGGCGGCTGAAATCAGCATTGAGCTGCATCATGATCAGGACGCCGTGACGCCAGGGCGAACGGCAATGCGCGCGCGCCAGGCGTGCAGGTTGGCCAGATCCGCCGGGATCGCGATCTTGGCAAAATCGGCAAACCCCAGACCCACGAAGGCAGTGATGTCGGCCATCGAGAATTCGTCCCCGGCGAGGTAGGGCTGGCTGCCCAGCAGGCGGTCGAAATACGCCATGCCGGCGAGCGCGCGGTCACGGCTTTTTTCGCCCCATTCGCGGTTCTGGTAGAGCTCGATTTTCGCGCCCAGTCCAGGGGTTGCGTGATGGAAATAGGTGGCGACCGCGTCCATCAGTTCGGCTTCAGCGCGGCGCTGCATCATGTGGATCACGGCGCGCTGTTTCGGGCTGCTGCCGGTGAGCGTTGGCGCGCCATCGAGATGGTCGAGGTATTCGGTAATCGCGGTGCATTCGGAAATCATGGTGCCGTCATCGAGTTCGAGCACCGGGACAGCGGCCGACGGATTTTTGGCCACGAAGGCCGGTAATCTGTGTTCACCAGCCGGGACATTGACGGGGATGAATTCGACCCGGTTGGTCAAGCCTTTTTCAGCCAATGCAATACGCACGCGGGCAGGATTCGGGAATCCTTTGAAATCGTAAATTTTCATTTTTTCAGCTCCGATGAATGGGCTGCAAAGTCTACAAGAATCTCCCTGAACACGCAGAAGGGCCGATTACAGCAGTTCCTCCGGAGCCAGCGGCGAAAGCAGCCAGAGGCCGAATTCGAACAAGCCACTGACATCTGGTTCGCTGGTGTAGACCGATTCGACACCGTCGTCGGTAGCCACCCATTCCAGCGCACCCGTGCGCGCCGACAAACGCAGCCGGTAGACGCTTTCGTCGCGATCAGCCCTGAGCAAGCCATCCAGTTCTGCCGCCAGTTGCTGACTGTCGATGAGCAGTCCCATTTCGGTATTCGTGAGCATCGAGCGCGCATCAAGATTGAGCGAGCCAATGAACACGCGACGCTGGTCGACCACCACCAACTTCGCATGCAAGCTGGCATGCGACGAACCAAACAGGCCTGGGCGCTTGCGTTTTTGGGTTGACCTCAACTCGTACAAGTGCACGCCCATCTCCACCATCGGACGGCGATAACGTGCATAGCCGAGATGCACCAGCGCCGAATCGTTGGCTGCCAGCGAATTGGTCAGCACCACCATGCGGATGCCGCGGTCTGCCAGTTGCCGCATCGCCGCCATGCCGACCTCGCCGGGAACAAAATACGGCGAAATCACCGTGATGTCCGATTGCGCGCCTTCCATCAGGCGCAGGACACGGCCGCCGACGGTCTTGGCAACACCGCGCGTGGTCAGACCGGCGACTTTGTCCGGCGAGTCGGCCACCACGCTGGCATTGGCCCAGGCGAGGCTCAGTTTGCCGGCATCGATCTCGGTGGCTAGCGCTGCATGGCCGAGCGCGTCGCGCACCTCGACAACCACCGGCACGACAGCGACAGGCTGCGCTGCGGGAGTCACCTCCTCTTCAAGCCGGAAGGTCGCAAAAGCGCTTGCTGGATAGGCATATTCGCTGTTCCAGAATTCGTCGAATACCGCCGACAGCGGTGCCACGATGGCACCAACGGCAAACACATCGAGATCGACGAAATTGCTGGTTGCACTCTGCATGAAATATTCATTGCCGATGTTGCGACCACCGGTGATCGCCATCGCGTTGTCGGCCACGAACAGCTTGTTGTGCATACGGTGATTGACCCGATCAAGATCACCCAGCGAGGCGATCACACGGGTGAACAACGACGACCGACCGCCGGCAAAGGGATTGAACACCCGCACTTCGAAGTTCGGGTGCGTCGACAGCCGGGCCAGCAACTCGTCTTGTCCCTGAGTTGCAATATCGTCGAGCAGTATCCGCACACGCACCCCGCGCAACGCTGCGGCCAGCAATTCCCGCCCGATCGCGCGGCCGGTTTCATCGCCATGAAACAGGTAATACTGCACATCGAGCGTGCGCTCGGCGCGGCGCGCCAGCGCGATGCGGGTGTCAAACGCGAAATTACCGCTTGGCAGCAGCCTGAATCCTGACTGTTGACCCGCCGGCATCGAGTCCCGCACGACACGCCCCAGTCGAGTGTCCTGCGGTGTGGCCAGGGCCACCGATGGCGTCCGGTGGACCTGTTCGGGCAGTGCGGCGCAGCCGCCCAGAAGCAACGTCAAAGTAGCCAGCAGCAGGAAATTTTTCATCATCAATTGGTGTCAGGAAATCGAAAAGGGATCCGTCAAGCCCGTCAGGGCGAAGCGTGGCCGGCGCGGCGAACAACGTCACTAAACGGGGCCCGACATGGATCAGTGCCCGGATTGGCACCATCCCACAATGCGGTGCCGACGATACTGAGGCCACCCGTGGCAATCGCCGCACCCAGGCGCAGCAACGCCGACGACGACCCGGTCGGATCGAGCCGCACATGCGGATTGACCAGCGGCCCGGCAATACGAACGTCGCCGGTCAGGGTCGCCAGGCCGAGTGCTATACCGGAACGGGCCCGCACGCGACCACTCAGGTCGAGTGTTTCTTCGCGCAGATCGACAATGCCACTGGTTAGCAGCTGGCTGGCCTGGCTGCGCACGCCGAGCAGCGGACTGGCGGCAGCACGGCCATCGAGGAATACCAGGTTGGCAGCGGCGCATTCCAGTGCAATCCGATCGGCGCTGCGAGCTGATAAGACCGGCATCAACCCGGTCAGCAACGCTTCGGCGGTGGCACTGGAACGACTGGAAATGGTGGCTGGCCCGAGCCGGACACGGACCGGGCCGGTCAGTGATGCCGCCATCGCCTTCATGTTTTCGCCATGAGCATCCACCAAGGCATCGATCTGCATCAGACCACCGGTCAGCGGTGCGCTGCCGCCGATGGCGGCAATCCATTTTTGCAGCGAGACATCCTCCAGATGCAATGCCATATGCGCCTGCTTGCCGCTTGCCGACAACTTGAGGTCACCACTGGCACTGCCGCCGAGCATGCCGGCCTTGATCTCGCTAAATTGCAACCGGTCACCGTCGATCAGCACTTTGCTGCTGACATCAGTTAGTTCGATGCCTGGCCGGGTCTTCAGGCTACCAATCCGAACGGCGACGCTGCCCTGCAGGCCCTGCATTGCTACCAGTGCGCGCCAGGCAAACGGTTGCTGCCGGAATAACTCTCCGGCAGTTTTTGGCGGTAAGGGCGCGCGTCCGGCATCGGCCAGCAGCGCCTCCCAGTCCAGCCGCGGTGCCGATAACTGGGCATCGACGGTCGGCCGACTCCCGCCCGGATCAAGTTGGGCCGTACCCGTCACCTGCAAGTTGCCGAGGCGGGCATCGATCGCGCTGGCACTCAATTTGCCGCCCGCTTCGCGTAGATCGGCATGCAGCGAGAACGGCGCGATGGTGCGCGGGCCGGCATCGAGATTCATAAACGCCAGTAAATCAGTGGGTCGCTGCGCATCGACCTGCAACTTGACGGCGGCATTGGTCAGCACCGCCTGCAACGGCAAGCGGCCTTCCACCGTCACGCGGGCCGAGCCGGTACTGACGGTAATGCTGCCGCTGGGTAGCACAGACAGTTCATCGAGCCGCGCACTGGCGATCAGCTCGCGACTTTCGCGGCGCAACAGCGCCTCGACCTCGACCTCACGCCAGTCCGGTTTGCTGTGCACGCTCAGGTGCGCGATGTGCGTGGTGCCGCTATCGAATTGCGGACGGCGGTAACGCACGCTGGACTGATGCACCTCGATCTTCGTCAGTTGATCCAGATCCAGCGACGCAGCGCCGGTTGAGGATGGCGGCCAGCCCCAGTTGGCTACGCCGTCATTGCTTTGCTCCAGCTCCAGATGCGCACCTTGCAGCGTCAGCGCGGACAATTGCACCTGTCCGATCAGCAACGGCCACAGCGCCAGTTGGATCGAGATCTGCTCGGCCTGCAACAAATTTGCCGATGATGCGCCGGCCGGATTGATGACTTGTACGCGATACGCATCAATTCCGGGCTGTGGCAGTGCACGCACAGATAGCGCACCGATGTGCACGGCGCGCCCCGACGCCGCCGTGGCGCGCTGCTCCAGCCAGCTGATCCAGCGCGACTGATCGAACACAACCTGCGCTGCGAACGCGGCGACGCCGAGCAGCAGGGCTACGATGAGCACGCTAATGACAGCGTAGCGGGGAATGTCGGCCGAGATTCCAGGTAAGCGCATGGATGTTTTTTCATTGCAAAGGAATCGCCGAGTCTACCCGAGCCGACAAGGATGACGCGTGTCAAATAGCAAATGCCCGCCCGGCACTTTGCGCGCAGGACGGGCACCCGAAGGAATCACCGGGCGGGCCGGTAAAAATTACTTGGTCTTGTCTTTGATAAATTCTTCAGCATCGCCAAGGCCTTTTTGCGCCTTGCCCTCGACCTGCTTGCCGAGGCCCTTCGCTTGCTGCTCCTTGTTACCGACCAGCTTGCCGGCTTCCTCCTGAAGCTTGCCTGCAAGGTCTTTGATTTCGCCAGTCACTTGATTTTTGTTCATGTGGATACTCCTGAAATGGGTAAAAAAAGCCAGTCTGCCTGGCTGCACTCGCAGCATGACAGCTGGAATGTCAACAGTACGGTGCGCAATAAAGTCGATCTGTACGTTGCCCCACTTACTGCATCAGCTTGCAACGAAGCGACCGGATGCTTCGCTAGCATGCCCTTGCGTACGCTACACTCGCCGATGATTTGCGGCTGTCTTCCCGATACGCGCATCATTCTCTGACTGCATTCATGGCCAAACCCAAGTCCCGCGACAGATTTACCCTCATTGCTATCGGACTGATTATTTTCTTGCTACTGGCATCCTTTGCGGCAGTCTGGTTCTATCGGCACGAGCAGGCCAAAACTGCCATTCGCCAGAATTACACGATGGTCGGACCACTGGTCGTGAGTACCGATGAGTATTCGGTGGGTACCAGCATGGCGCTGGAAACCAGTGCGGAGAATGCCGAGTGGGCCAGCAAGAACCAACCCGCCATCCGCGCAGTGATCGAAACGACGCTGCGTTCGCTCGATGCCCAGCAAGTGCATCTTCCGGGTGGCCTGGCCGCCTTGCAAGTCGCCCTCACAGAGGCCGTCAACAAGGGGATGAAGACCGATAAGGTCGAGCAAATTCTGCTGACGGATTTCCTGCTGCAAACCGGCGTCTGACACCCTTCATTTCAGGAGACTTGCGATGCATTATCGACATTACAAAGGCGGCATCTATGAACTGGTTGGCCCCGCAACGCTGGAATCAGACCTGACGCCAATGATTGTCTACCGTGCGCCTGACGGCTCGCTGTGGGTCAGACCGGCGGCGGTGTTCAACGAACTGGTCGAGGTCGCGGGTGTTTGGGTACGACGTTTTGCTCCGACCGAATAGGCTCCCTAATTAATTTATTAGCAACGCCTGACATTACCGGCATTTAAATTGTTGTTATTTAATTATTATCAGCCTACTATCAAGTTGCAATATTGTTAAGGCTTAAGTTCCACATTTGTTGGGACAGCCTCCTGAACTTTCCCGTTTGAAATTGATCGGAGTTTCTCATGAAATTGTCCCAACTTATCCAGGCTGGTGCCTTCGCCAGCATTGCTGTTTTTGGTAGCGCCAACGCCGCATCTGAACTGATTATCAACGGCGATTTTGAAACCTTTGCCCCGTTCAGCACCCCCTTCGTGACAGTCAATGCGGGTGACACGTCACTCACTGGCTGGACCATTGGTGGCACATCAATTGACGTCATCAACGGCAACTACGGCGCGATCCTGGGCAACAGTATCGACGTGCTGGGCACTCCGGGTCCTGGCACACTGTCACAGCAATTTGCCACCACGGCTGGCAGCTTGTACTCGCTGGCCTTCGACCTGTCGCGCAATCCGGGCGGCTCGGCCGATTCATCGATGACCGTCGATGTCGCGGGCAATACTTATGCGTACACTGGAACGGGCATAACGACGCGTTACACGCAATCGTTCGCGGCACTCACCGACATGACCACACTGACCTTTAACAGCGCGGTAGCCGGCTACTCCGGCGCCGTCCTCGACAACGTCTCCGTCTCGGCCGTACCGGAGCCATCAACCTATGCACTGATGCTCGGTGGCCTCGGTCTGATGGGCTTCATGGCACGTCGCCGCAAGCAAAGTTAGGCTGTCTGCGTCCCGCCCGACCCGTCTGCGGACGGGTTTTTTTTGACTTGACGCAAATACTGCCGACGCTGCGATCAGCGATCGATGTTTGGTAA